>CAMAEX010000202.1:0-3626 GCA_945832065.1 uncultured Clostridia bacterium
TATCATTTTGTTCGACGGAACACAACATGTTTTTATCATTGACAAATGAACATTTTTATCATTGCCAAAAGAATGAAAAAGATTGCAAAATCTTGACCCTTGTATTATAATTAACAAATGCTTGGCACAATAATCACAGAATAAGAAGCAAGGAGATAGTGTATGCAGTTCAAGTTAGAGCAAAAGGTAAAGGTCGCCGTGACCTACAAGCTGGCGGACAGCGTCATTGAGATCCTCGAAGCGCGCGATTGGAAGCGTCCGATGGTGCTTTGCAGCGAGTTCCAGCTGCGTCATCCGCTCATTCTGGAGATGACGGAAAAGCTGCGCGACAGAGATCGTGCCTGCGTGGTTTTTGACGGGATCATTCCCGACCCTCCCGCATATACCATCAACAACGGCGCGGCGCTCTGCAAGGAAAACGGCTGCGATTGCCTGATCGCCATTGGCGGCGGCAGCGCGATCGACACTGCGCGAGGCATCAACATCGTGCGCAAATACGGCGGAAAGATCGAGGACTTCGTTGCGAAACGGGAGATCACGGAACCCTGCGAGGGATTGATCGCCGTTCCCACGACCTCCGGCACAGGCAGCGAGCTGTCCAACGCGCTGGTGGTCAGCGACGACGAGACCCATGAAAAGCTGGCAGTCCTGTCCAACAATGCAGTCAGCGAGTATGCGCTGCTCTGCCCGCCGCTGACCGCCACGCTGCCCGCGCAGATGACGGCAGCCTGCGGTATGGACGCCTTTGCACATGCGGCTGAGGGATATACCTCCGCGCTTTCTTCGCCCATTACCGACGCGATCTGCGAAAAGGTCATGTATCTGATCGCAAAATATCTGCCGCAGGCGGTGGCAAACGGCTATGATTTGGAAGCGCGTGAACGTGTGATGGTCGCTGCCTGCCTGGCAGGTTGGATGCTGAACAACGCAGGCACGCATTTGGGACATTCACAAGCGCACATTCTCGGCGCAAAGTTCCACATTCCCCACGGAGCTGCCTGCGCCTACGCTTTGCCCGGCACCATGCTCTACACAGCGGATGCCAATGTGAAGAAGATCAAGGAGATCGGTCTGATCCTCGGCGCGGAATTCCCGGCGGATCCTACAGACCTGGAGGTAGGACGGATCACTGCCGAGAGCATCCGACGGTTCCGCGATGAGACTCTGCACATGAAGCCTTGGGGTGAATATAACATTTCCGACGAACAGGTGCTTGCCTGTGCCGCAGAGGTTGCCAACGAGCGCTTCGCAGGCAACTTCCCCTTGACGGTGACGGAGGATCTTTGCCGCCGTATGTTGGAGCAGTGGGGCTGAGTTAACGCGAAGAGCTCCGATTCTTCGAAAATAACAAAGCTGCGTGTTGGGATAGAAAGCATTTCCTTTGACTTCTTGCCGGCTTTCTGCTATACTGATGCAGAGAGTTCCGAGAATGTGAAAGGAGAACGGCATGGAGAAGTTTGTCCCATACGAAAAATGCTCGAAGAAACAAAAACGAGCGCTGGATGCCAAACGCCGCGGCACATGGGGTGCGATCAAGCCCGTCACCCGCAAGCCGGAGAACAGCAAAGCATATAACAGAAAAAGAGCACAGGATTGGAGGAGAGAGCTCCCTAATCCTGTGCCCTTTCTATATTTCGGCAGTATTATTGTAGGGAACGAAAAAGATAACAAGATTTAGTGCTGGGGGCTTGCAAAATCCCACAATATATAGTATAATCTGTGCGATACACTTGCGAAGGGAACCGAAGAGACGGACTGCCCGGCGGAAGAGTGACTTACATATTGCGCACTGAGAGGAGAAGATATATGAAGATCATCAAGAGAAACGGCACGGAAGTTGTCTTTGATATTGAGAAAATCAGCATGGCGATCACAAAAGCCAATGAGGCGGTCGAGGATAATGCCCGCATGACCCCGCTGCAGATCCAACGCATTGCGGAGAGTGTCTGCATTAGCTGCGAGGAGATGGGGCGCAGCCCTTCCGTGGAGGAGATACAGGATCTCGTGGAGAAATCCATTATGGCACATGGTGCGTTTGAGGTCGCAAAGCAGTATATTACCTACCGCTATATCAGAAGCTTGGTCCGAAAGTCCAATACGACCGATGACCGTATTTTGAGCCTGATCGAGAGCAACAACGAAGAAGTCAAGCAGGAAAACGCGAACAAGAACCCGACGGTCAACGCCGTGCAGAGAGACTATATGGCAGGCGAGGTCTCCAAGGACATCACCCGCAGAATTCTCCTGCCGAAGGAGATCGTTGATGCCCATGAAGCCGGTATCATCCATTTCCACGACTCGGACTACTACGCGCAGCATATGCACAACTGCGATCTGGTCAATTTGGACGATATGCTGCAAAACGGCACCGTGATCTCCGGCACAATGATCGAGAAGCCGCACTCCTTCTCAACCGCCTGTAACATCGCTACCCAGATCATTGCGCAGGTTGCCTCCAACCAGTATGGCGGGCAGTCCATCAGCCTGACGCACTTGGCACCCTTTGTGCAGGTCAGCCGCGAGAAGATTCGCGCTGCCGTGCTTCGTGAGCTGGAGGCGTTCGGTGTTGAGCCTACGGATGAAAAGATCGACGAGGTCGTGGAGCAGCGGCTCCGCGAGGAGATTCGCCGCGGTGTGCAGACCATTCAGTATCAGGTCGTCACCCTGATGACCACCAACGGACAGGCGCCCTTTATCACCGTGTTTATGTATCTGAATGAAGCCCGCAGTGAGCGCGAGAAGAAGGATCTTGCGCTGATTATCGAGGAGACGCTCCTGCAGCGTTATGAGGGTGTGAAGAACGAAAAGGGCGTTTGGATCACGCCGGCGTTCCCGAAGCTTATCTATGTTTTGGAGGAGGACAATGTCCGCGAGGGTACGCCCTACTGGTACCTGACGGAGCTTGCTGCCCGCTGCACCGCAAAGCGGATGGTGCCCGATTATATCAGCGAGAAGAAAATGCTCGAGCTGAAGGTGGACAAGAACGGCGAGGGACACTGCTATACCTGTATGGGCTGCCGCTCCTTCCTGACACCCTATGTGGACGAAAACGGTCAGCCGAAGTATTACGGTCGCTTCAATCAAGGCGTTGTCACCATTAATTTGGTGGATGTGGCGCTCTCCTCCGGTCGGGACATGGACAAGTTCTGGAAGATCTTTGACGAGCGTCTTGATCTGTGCTATCGGGCGCTCATGTGCCGCCACGAGCGGCTGAAGGGTACGCTGTCCGACGCCGCGCCGATCCTGTGGCAATATGGCGCACTGGCGAGGCTTCCCAAGGGCGAACCGATTGACAAGCTGCTCTACGGCGGCTATTCCACGATCTCCTTGGGCTATGCCGGTCTTTATGAGTGCGTGAAATACATGACCGGGAAGTCACATACAGACGAAGAAGCAAAGCCGTTCGCCCTGTCCGTCATGCAGCATATGAACGATGCCTGCAAGACCTGGAAGGCGAAGCACAACATTGATTTCAGCCTCTACGGTACGCCGCTGGAATCTACCACCTATAAGTTTGCCAAGTGCCTGCAAAAGCGCTTCGGCATTATTCCCGGCATCACGGACAAGAGCTATATCACAAACTCCTATCATGTCCATGTTGCCGAGCATATCGACGCCTTTACCAA
>CAMAEX010000203.1:0-3613 GCA_945832065.1 uncultured Clostridia bacterium
ACGGACAGCCGGGTCCACTGCCGATTGGCGGCTTGCCGCCTTATTGATTGAGTTAAAAGCTCAAATTTTATAAGTTGGTTACTTCATAACCGAAATGCGTATCTGCGCATGCTTGTGAAACGGTCAATAAAGAGTAGTAAAAGTATTGTTGCTATATAGACTCTGAATCCCCGATATTGTCTTCCCTGTGAAAGGTGGATTTGTATCCCATTTTTTGGAAGGCAAATACGGATGATTATGATAGGAACGCAAGCTGCACAAAGAGCAGCTTGCGTTTTTTCTTATTTCGAGGTGTGCTATGGAAAAAGAAGAGAGAAAGCTCGATCAAAACAGAGCGCCGATTTATGAGGCGCTGCAAACCTTTCGCCAAATGCGTGTTGTTCCCTTTGATGTGCCGGGGCATAAGCACGGCAGGGGAAACCCTGAATTAAAGGCATTTTTGGGGGAACAATGTGTCAGCATAGATGTCAACAGGATGAAGCCGTTGGACAACCTCTGCCATCCCGTCTCCGTCCTTCAGGAGGCGGAGCAGCTTGCTGCCGACGCGTTTGGCGCGGCTTATGCGTTTTTGATGGTCGGCGGCACGACCAGCTCGGTGCAGAGCATGGTGCTGTCCGTGTGCAAGCGCGGGGATAAGATCATCCTGCCGCGCAATGTCCACCGCAGCGTTATCAACGCCCTCGTGCTCTGCGGCGCGGTGCCCGTGTATGTGAATCCCGAGGTAGACCGCCGTTTGGGTATATCGCTGGGAATGCAGCGGGAGCAGGTTGCAAAGGCGATCCGCGAGCATCCGGACGCGGTGGCGGTGCTGGTCAACAACCCCACCTATTACGGCATTTGCAGCGACCTGCGCAGCATTGTCACTATGGCGCATGACGCGGGTATGTACTGTCTTGTGGACGAGGCGCACGGCACGCACTTCTACTTCGGCGCAGGAATGCCCGTCTCTGCGATGGAGGCAGGCGCGGATATGTCCGCCGTATCCATGCACAAAAGCGGCGGCAGCCTGACGCAATCGAGCCTGCTGCTCATCGGCCCCAACATGAACGCGGGGCATGTGCGGCAGATCATCAACCTGACGCAAACCACCTCGGGCAGCTATCTGTTAATGTCGAGTCTGGATATCAGCCGCCGCAACCTCGCCCTGCGGGGCAGAGAGGTCTTCGCCAAGGTCGTCACGATGGCGGACTACGCCAGAGAGGAGATCAACGCCATCGGCGGCTACTATGCCTTCGGCAGAGAGCTGGTCAACGGCAACTCGATTTTTGACTTCGACCCGACCAAGCTCAGCGTCCACACCCGCGACATCGGGCTTGCGGGCATTGAGGTCTATGACATTCTGCGCGATGAATATGACATTCAGATCGAGTTCGGCGACATCGGCAACATCCTCGCCTACCTCTCCATCGGCGACCGCCCGCAGGAGCTGGAGCGGTTGGTGAGCGCCCTTGCAGAGATCCGCCGCAGATATCAGACCGACAGCACCGGTCTGCTCAGTCAGGAATATATCGACCCGGAGGTCGTCACCAGCCCGCAGGAGGCGTTCTATGCCGAGAAAAAGAGCCTCCCGCTGCACGAAAGCGCGGGCTATGTTTGCAGCGAGTTCGTCATGTGCTACCCGCCCGGCATCCCCATTTTGGCGCCCGGCGAACGCATTACGAAGGAGATTTTGGATTATATCGAATACGCGAAAGCAAAGGGCTGCTCCATGACGGGTCCCGAGGATCCCGACATTCTGCATCTCAATGTCCTGGTATAGGAGGTTCTGCCGATGGAGCTTTGGTTCAGCGAATTCCACACGCCGGATGTCAAGCACAGCATCCGCGTCAACCGACACCTTTACTCCCAAAAGAGCGAGTATCAGCAGATCGACATTTTCGAAACGCCCGAATTCGGCAGAGTGCTGGCACTGGACGGCAATGTGATGCTGACGGAGCGGGACGAATTCATCTATGACGAGATGATCACGCATGTCCCCATGAGCGTGCATCCGGGCATTGAGGATGTGCTTGTGATCGGCGCGGGCGACGGCGGCGTTGTGCGCGAGCTTGCCCGTTATGAGCGGATCAAGCGGATCGACCTTGTGGAGATGGATCCGCAGGTCCTGGAGGCTTGCCGCACCTATCTGCCCGAAAATGCCTGCCGACTGGATGACAGCCGCGTGAATATCTATTTTGACAACGCCCTGCGTTTCATCCGCCGCTGCAAGGGGGAATACGACCTGATCATCGTGGACTCCACCGATCCCTTCGGACCCTCCGAGGGCTATTTCACCCGCGAGTTTTACGGAACCTGCTATAACGCCCTGCGGGAGGATGGAATCATGGTTAACCAACAGGGCAGCCCCTTCTATCAGCACGACGCGGAGGCGATGCAGCGGAGCCATCAGCGCATTGCGAGCACCTTCCCCATCAGCCGCGTCTATCAGGCGCATATCCCGACCTATGCGGCGGGCTACTGGCTGTTCGGCTTTGCAAGCAAAAAATACCACCCCGTCAACGACCTTGACGCGCAGAAGTGGCTGGCGCTGAATCTGCGCACCAAATATTACACGACAAAGCTTCATATCGGCGCGTTCTATCTGCCCGCCTTTTTGGAGCGGATGCTGGAGGAGGTGGAGTGAGGATGCTGGAACGAAATGTGGAGACCTTTATCGGCTGCGACAGCGACTATGACGAGGCAAAGCTCGTGCTGTTCGGCGCGCCCTTCGACTCGACTACCAGCTTCCGACCGGGCGCGCGCTTCGGCCCCGCCGCCATGCGGCATGAGAGCTTCGGCATCGAGACCTACAGCCCCTACCAGAAGCGCGACCTGACCGACTGCGCCATCTTTGACAGCGGCGACTTGGAGCTTTGCTTCGGCAGGGCGGAGCTTGCCCTTGCGGACATTGAGGGCAGAACGGATACGATCTTAGACGACGGCAAGCTGCCCCTTCTGCTCGGCGGGGAGCATCTTGTCACCCTCGGCGCAGTGCGGGCGGTGTTTCGGCGCTATCCCGACCTGCACATCATTCACTTTGACGCCCACGCCGACCTGCGGAACGACTACTTGGGCGCGGAGCTGAGCCACGCCTGCGTGATGCGGCGCTGCTACGAGCTGCTGGGAGACGGACGCATTCACCAATTCTGCATCCGCAGCGGTGACCGCGAGGAATTCCGCTTTGCGGAGCAGCATACGGACATGCACCCCTTTGATTTTGACGGTCTTGCGGCGGTTGTCGATTCTCTGCGGGAGCGCCGGGTGCCTGTCTACTTCACAATCGACTTGGACTGTCTCGACCCCTCCGCCTTTCCCGGCACGGGTACGCCTGAGGCGGGCGGCGTAAGCTTTATGCAGCTTCTGCGGGCGATCCAAACGGTCTGCAAGGCGAATATCGTCGCAGCGGATGTCAACGAGCTTGCTCCCATGCTTGATGCCAGCGGCTGCTCCACGGCAATGGCATGCAAGGTTCTCCGAGAGCTTCTCTTAGCCCTCGCCCTCTGATTGCAAGTGCGTCCGTAGGGTGCGCCTTTTCGCTTATTCTTCTGCCTGCACGAGATTGCCACGGCGCAAGCGCCTCGCAATGACAAAAAGGCAGCTTTCCCTGTCATTGCGAGGAGCGCAGCGACGCGGC
>CAMAEX010000204.1:0-3607 GCA_945832065.1 uncultured Clostridia bacterium
TTCGTCTCCTTTGGTGCCTTGTAGCGCAGCGGAAAGGAATGGTCATAATAATGACCTTCGGTCATTGTGAAATTTTCCGCTTGCGCGGAAAGTGAAATGAAATAAATCCCCTCACGATAAGCAGGCATTTCACATGGCGTCAGCCATATTTCACGCCCGGAGGGCATTTCACAAATCCCGCAAGGGATTTATTTCGTTGAAAAGAAACAACCTTTGTCCGGTAGACAAAGGTTGTTTCTTTTCTGGTGCCGCTGACCGGACTCGAACCGGTACGGTATCGCTACCGGCGGATTTTAAGTCCGCTTTGTCTACCTATTCCAACACAGCGGCGGAATGCTCGGCAGGGGGAGTGCCCGCTGCACGGCATTTATTTTAGCATTACTTTTTCTCCGCGTCAAGCCATAGCGCAGAAAAAATGCTGCCTGCGTGAAAAAACGGAGATACAAGTCAAAGCAATCGGTCGGCAGAAAGGCAAATAGTGACAGTTATCAACGAGAAATCCTGAATTCTTTGTGCATTATCACAAATTAGCGCTTGCGCTTTGCGGCAAGAGGGTATATAATATATCCTACCGATCCTTCTGCGGACACTGCAAATGTCCCTTGCATTCCCGCCGCGTGTCCTGTATAATAGGGACAGAAGAAACAGAAATATTGGAGGCAGTGTCATGGCAAAGCTGTATTTCAAGTATGGCGCGATGGGTTCGTCCAAGACGGCGCAGGCGCTCATCACCAAGTATAACTACGAGGAGAACGGCATGCGCGTCTGGCTGATCAAGCCCTCTGCGGATGACCGTGACGGCGCGATCATTCTGCGCAGCCGTGTTGGGCTGGAAGCGCCGGCGGAGGTCATTGCGCCGGAAGCAGATATTCGGGAGCTGTTTGCGCGGCAGGAGAAGACGGATGTCATCATTGTCGATGAGTGTCAGTTTTTGATCCCGGAACAGATCGACCAGCTCCGCGAGATCGTGGATGCCGAGAATGTGCCCGTCCTCTGCTTCGGCTTGCGGACGGATTTTCGCAGCACGCTTTTCCCCGGCAGCCGCCGCCTGTTTGAGGTCGCGGACACCATCACGGAAATCAAGACGATCTGCGACTGCGGTGCGAAGGCGACAACCAACGCCCGCGTCGGCGAGGACGGCTATATCGTCACCGAGGGTGCGCAGATCCTCATGGGCGGCAACGACCGCTATATTGCCATGTGCCACAAGTGCTGGATGCGCAACATCCGTGAGCACCGCAAAATCAGATAAGAAAAATTTCACATAGCTTTGAAAGGAGAACTACTTATGAATTACCCGACTCCCCACATCAATGCCAAGCCCGAGGATTTCGGCCAGACCGTCCTGATGCCCGGCGATCCGCTTCGCTCCAAGTACATTGCGGAAAACTTCCTTGAAAACGCCAAGCTGGTCAACAATGTTCGCGGTGTGCAGGGCTACACAGGCTTCTACAAGGGCGTAAAAGTTTCGGTTATGGCTTCCGGCATGGGCATTCCCTCCATCGGCATCTATTCCTATGAGCTTTACAACGCTTACGGTGTGCAGAATATCATGCGCATCGGCTCGGCAGGCTCGATCAACCCCGACATCCATGTCCGTGATATCGTCATTGCGCAGGGCGCCTGCACCGATTCCAACTTCCTGCATCAGTACCACATCGACGGCACCTTTGCGCCCATCGCTTCCTACGAGATGATGCGCAAGGCAGTCGAGTCCTGCGAGCAGGTAGGCGCGACCTACCATGTCGGCAATGTCCTCTCCACCGACAACTTCTACAATGACGATGAGGGCGTGCCTGAAGTGCTGCAGACCGTGCCCGCGTGGCAGAAGATGGGCGTCATGGCGTGCGAGATGGAGGCAGCAGGTCTTTATATGACCGCTGCCCGCTGGAAGAAGAACGCTCTGTGTATCTGCACGATCTCCGACCATATGCTCACCGGCGAGGCGCTGCCCGCTGAGGAGCGTCAGACCTCCTTCCGCGAGATGATGGAGGTTGCGCTGGAGACGGCGGTCAAGCTCGAAAAATAAGAAAACCGAATCCAATTGGGGGCGGACGGCGCTTGTCCGCCCCTGTACTGACCTTTTCAACATTATTACATAAGGAGAAATTCTATGAAACGCGTATTTTTGTTTGTTTTGGATTCCTGCGGCTGCGGCGAGATGCCCGATGCCGCGTCCTTCGGCGATCACGGCGTCAACACGCTGAAAAGCTGCTCGACCTCTGATAAGTTGCATATTCCGAACATGCTGGCTCATGGTCTCGGCAACATTGACACCGTGGATTTCCTGCCTAAGACTGCGCAGCAGAAGGGCGCCTGCGCCCGTCTGAAGGAGGCATCAATGGGCAAGGATACCACCATCGGTCACTGGGAGATCGCGGGCATTGTCTCGCCTGACCCGCTGCCCACCTACCCCAACGGCTTCCCCGAGGAGCTTTTGAAGCCCTTCCGTGAGGCAACGGGCAGAGGCGTGCTTGCCAACGCGCCGTGGTCCGGCACGGAGGTCATCAATCAGTACGGCGAGGAGCACATGAAGACGGGCGACCTGATCGTCTACACCTCCGCCGACTCCGTTTTCCAGATCGCTGCCCACGAGGATATCGTTCCGCCCGAGCAGCTTTACGAATACTGCCGCATCGCGCGCAAGCTCCTTGTCGGCAAGCACGGTGTGGGCAGAGTCATTGCCCGCCCGTTCATCGGCAACGCCAAGGACGGCTTTACCCGTACCTCCAACCGCCACGACTTCTCCCTTGAGCCGCCCGCAGAGACCATGCTCGATGCGGTGAAGGCAGCGGGACTGGACTCCATCGGCGTCGGCAAGATCTATGACATCTTCGCCCATCGCGGCACGACCGAGTACACCTATACCAAGGGCAACACCGACGGCTTGAACAAGACGATGGCATATGCCGACCGCGATTTCCACGGTCTGTGCTTTATCAACCTTGTGGATTTCGATATGCTTTATGGTCACCGCCGCAATATCGACGGCTATGCCGCTGCATTGACCGAGTTTGACGGCTGGTTCGCGGAATTCATGGAGAAGTTGGGAGAGGACGACATCGTGATGATCACCGCCGACCACGGCTGCGACCCCGCCTATACCGAAACGACCGACCATACCCGCGAATATGTGCCGCTGCTGATCGCAGGCAAGCGGGTCAAGCCCGTCAATCTCGGCACGCGCATGAGCTTTGCGGATATCGCCGCGACCGTGACGGAGCTGCTCGGCGTGGACTTCAAGACCCCCGGCAAGAGCTTCGCAAAGGAGATCCTGTAAGAACACAGGCTGATCCTTTGCAGGGCGGGGACATGTCCCCCAAGCCCGTAATCACTGCTGAGTGTGTGCCGGAGCAACCGGCACTTGCAGCCGGGCGGCTGATAGCCGCCCCTACGAGAGTTTTGAAGCTGACACCGTAGGGGCGGATATTATCCGCCCGTGTGCAGGAAATACCAAGTACATACAAATCTGTTCATCTATACCGTCTGCCGCTTCGTGACCGACGGGGCATGTACCCACTCTATATCAAGTATGAACCCATTCACTGTGTTAAGAAAGACCTGCTAACAAAAGTCAAGTAGGAATTTCAGAAATTTTGCAGCGCAA
>CAMAEX010000205.1:0-3597 GCA_945832065.1 uncultured Clostridia bacterium
TGCGCTGCAAAATTTCTGAAATTCCTACTTGACTTTTGTTAGCAGGTCTTTCTTTTCTCGACAGAACCGACCAAGTCATGCCTATTCATTGATCGGTCATTCTGCTCTTCTCATTCTATTTTAGTAAATATATTTACTAAAGTCAATAGTAAATATGTTTACTATGATAGAATTCTCGGAAGAATAGACAAGGAGGGTGGTTCGCTTGGAGGCATATGTGAAGATCATCCGCGATCTGCGCGAGGATGCCGATCTGACGCAGACGCAGGTTGCGGAAATTCTCGGCACCTCGCAGACCATGTATGCCCGCTATGAGCGCGGTGCCAGCGAACTTCCCATCCGCCACCTCATTTCCCTCTGCCGTCTTTACCGCGTCAGCGCGGATTATATCCTCGGTTTACGTTTCCAATGAAAGACAAACATGCCGCTGCAAAAAATATTTCAGGAAATTGCCGCTCTCTCCTTGCAGGAGAGAGTGTTTTGTTGTATAATGGGATTAAAGTCTAAAAATATTGGCTTTTTTCCAATCTCCTTTGTGTTATCTGCACAAAGGGAAAAGAGGTTTATGCATATGGCTACATTTTTTCTCAACGGAAAGGAAGTCACCGTAACCAAAAAGCAGAAGCTTCTGCGGTTCCTGCGTGACGAAATGCACATCACCTCCGCGAAGGACGGATGCAGCGAGGGCGCTTGCGGCGCCTGCACGGTGCTGATCGACGGCGAGCCGTGCCGCGCCTGCATTCCCGATACCGAGCGGTTGGACGGAAAGCATGTCCTGACCGTGGAGGGTCTTTCCGATTTTGAAAAGGCGGCATACACCTTTGCCTTCGGGGAGGCGGGCGCGGTGCAGTGCGGCTTCTGCATCCCCGGCATGGTGCTCTGCGCCAAGGGGCTGCTGGATCAATGTCCCGACCCCACCGAGGAGCAGATCCGTTTTGCCATCCGCAACAATTACTGCCGCTGCACGGGCTATGTCAAGATCATCGCCGCCATCAAATTGGCAGGGCAGATCCTCCGCGACGGCAAGATCCCCCTCCCCTCCGCGACGGACTGGAAGCTCGGCTCCCGTGTCCACCGTCTGGATGTGGAAGAAAAGGTCCTCGGCTACGGCAAATATCCCGACGACTATTACCCCGAAAAAATGTGCTACGGCTCCGCAGTCCGCAGCAAATACCCCCGCGCCCGCGTCCTCTCGATCGACACGAGCAAGGCGGAGGCGCTGCCCGGTGTCATCTGCGTCCTGACGGCAGCGGATATTCCCGGCAGTAATTTGATCGGTCATCTTGTGCATGACTGGCCCGTCATGATCCCCGTGGGCGGCATCACGCATTTCCTCGGAGATGCCATTGCCCTTGTTGCCGCCGAGACGCAGGAGATTTTGGAGAAGGCGAAGAAGCTTGTCAAGGTCGAATACGAGGTGCTTCCCGCCGTGAACAATCCCACCGAGGCAGCCGCACCCTACGCCCCGATTGTACATAAAAACGGCAATCTGCTCGCACATAAGCACGTCTCCCGGGGCAACGCCGAGGAAGCGATCAAAAATTCCAAACATGTTTTACACGGGCACTTCCAAACTCCGTGGACGGAGCACGCCTTTTTGGAGCCGGAGTGCGCCGTTGCCATCCCGGACGGCGACGGTATCATGATGTACTCCACCGACCAAAGTGCGCATACGACCCTGCATGAGGTCGCGCTGATGCTGGGTCTGCCCTATGAAAAGGTCAAAATTCAAAACGCCCTTGTCGGCGGCGGCTTTGGCGGCAAGGAGGATATGACCGTCCAGCCGCTTGCGGCGCTGATCGCGTATAAGACGGGCAGAGCCGTCAAATGCAAGCTCACCCGTGAGGAATCGCTGCTCATCCACCCGAAGCGCCACCCCTTCGATATGGACTTTACCATGGGCGTGGACGAGAACGGCATCATTCAGGGCGTCAAGGCAACCGTCATCTCCGATACCGGCGCATACGCCTCCTTGGGCGGCCCCGTTTTGGAGCGCGCCTGCACCCACGCGGCAGGGCCCTATGCCTATGAGAATTTCGAGATCGACGGCTACGCTTACTATACCAATAACCCGCCCGCAGGCGCGTTCCGCGGCTTCGGTGTCACGCAGACCTGTTTTGCAGTCGAAACGCTGTTAAACGAGGCGGCGGACAAGGTCGGCATCTCCCCGTGGGAAATTCGCTACCGCAATGCCATCCGTCCCGGCGGTGTCCTGCCGAACGGTCAGATCGTCGACGAATCGACGGGTCTGGTCGAGACGCTGCTTGCCGTCAAGGAGGACTTTGACAATGCGAAGGTCAAGGGCATCGCCTGCGCAATGAAGAACGCGGGCGTCGGCGTGGGCATCCCCGACTGGGGGCGCTGCAAGCTGATCGTCGAGGGCGATGCCAAGGTGCATATCTACAGCGGCGCCTCCTGCATCGGGCAGGGACTCGGCACCGTCTTGGTGCAGATGGTCGTCTCCAACACGAATCTGCACCGGGACGACATCGTCTATGAGCGCTCGAACACATGGATCGCGCCGGACTCCGGCGACACCTCCGGTTCGCGCCAGACCATGATCACCGGCGAAGCCTGCCGCCGCGCCTGCTTAAAGCTGCATGAAGCGCTGGCAGGTCACACCCTTGCCGACCTGATCGGGCAGGAGTTCTACGGAGAATACCTCGCCAAAACCGACCCCCTCGGCGCAGATGTACCGAACCCCGTCTCCCATGTCGCCTATGGCTACGCGACGCAGCTATGCATTCTCGACGAGGTCACGGGCTATATCAAAAAGATCGTCGCGGCGCATGATGTCGGCAAAGCGGTCAACCCGCTGTCCTGCGAGGGGCAGATCGAGGGCGGCGTCGTCATGTCGATGGGCTACGCGCTGACGGAGCAGTTCAACATCGATGCCAACTGCAAGCCCACCTCCAAATACGGCACGCTTGGTCTGTTCCGCGCACATCAAACCCCGGAGATCAAAGCGATCGTCATTGATAAGCCGGGCTTAAATGTCGCCTGCGGCGCGATCGGCATCGGCGAGATCACCTCGATCCCGACCGCTCCCGCCATTGCCGACGCGTACTATCGCTTGGACGGCGAGCGCCGCTACAGCCTCCCCTTAAGCGGCACGCCTTACAGCCGCAAGTAATCGTGCAGAAAGGAAGATTCTCATGATCGTCAAAAAGAAATTCCCGCCGAAGGTCGCCTGCGTCCACTGCAACGGCGGCTGCCGCGCCAAGCAGTCCCCCGAGGGCTACGATCTGTGTTCCTACGGCTGCACGGGCTGCGGTGCCTGCATCGACATCTGCCATTTCGGCGCGATCTCGCTGAACAGCTACGGCGTCGCCGAGGTAGACGAGAGCAAATGCGTCGGCTGCGGCGCTTGCTACCGCGCCTGTCCCCAGCGCGTCATTCACCTGCGTTTGGAGGATAACCCCATTGTCGTCCTCTGCTCGAATAAGGACGCCCGCTGCAAGGATGCCTGCGAGGTGAGCTGCATCGGCTGCGGACTGTGCGAAAAAACCTGTCCTGCCGGCGCGATCAAGGTCTCGGAAAACCGCGCCTTCATTTTCTCGGATAAATGTCTCTCCTGCGGCGCGTGCGCCATGGTCT
>CAMAEX010000206.1:0-3526 GCA_945832065.1 uncultured Clostridia bacterium
GCCGACCAGTGCATCGTGTGGCAGAGCCTTCTGCGGTAGCACTGCTGATGCGCGCCGGTGTCAAAGGCAAGCTGCAGGGAGGTGCCGTCCTCGACACCCTCGCAGAAAATCCGCAGCGACTCATGCTGATGGTAATAGGGACACTTCGCCAGCTTCGATACGCAATGCTTCATTCTTCTCCCTCCTCGTCTTCGGCAAGCGCCTGCCGCACCGCCTTGCGCGCCAGCGCGGAAAGCGGGCCGCCGTGGGTCTGAAAGCCGCCGTTTTTCTCGATCCGTTTCGTGCGGTCGCGTTCCGCCTCCCGCGCCTGAATGTCGGCAAGACAGCGCACGCCGTCCTCCCGATAGCCACGCAGGATCCCGCGGATGTACGACCAGCCCGTCTTCTTCTCGTCCAGGGCAACTTGGATCGCGTGTACGCAGGCCTCCGTGCCGAGGGTCTGCGCAAACTCCGCAAGCTGGTCGATGCACAGTCGCGACGGCGTGGGATTCACCTTCTGCATATAGACCTTCATCACCTTGGCGACAGCGGGGTTATGCAGCGAAGCGTCGGCTTCGCCGGTATTTCCAGTCCCGGTTGCATTGACAGTGACAGTTTCAGTTGCATTGACAGTAGCATTTTCAGCTTCCTTTGCTTCCGTCTCGCAAGCAACCGTTGCTTTTGCTTCCTGCCGCGCCCTCGCGCTTGCCCTGCCGCCCGCCGCACCCGCCGCTCTCCGGCGTTCCCGCTTCAGCTCCCACTTCGCCGCGTCGCGGTCGAGCTGATCGCTGATGATGGAAAACAGCATGTCCGTCACCGGATCCATCTCCAAAAGCGGCTGTGACGCCCGACGGGCAAAGATATTCGTCAGCAAAATGCCCCGCTGCGTCAGATCGAGCCGCAAAAGCTGGGCGCGCCAGTTGTCATAGAGGACGAAGGAGAGCTGCCCGTCCTCCCTTCCCGTCAATCCTTCCTCCGTCATTGCGGCTTCTCCTCCCGTTTCGATTTTTTTGCAATGCGCAGGACACGGCTCTCCGCGCTGCGGTAGAACGGTGCAAGCTCCGGGAACACCCTTTGCAGCGCCTCCACATCGAGGGAACGCCGGGTCTGCGTCTTCCAGCGCACGCTCCAATCCCCGCAGGTCGCGCCCTCGGCGTTTCCTAACTGCGCCATCAGCGTCTGCTTGATTTGGGCAAGCTCGGCTTCCGTATCGCTCTTTTGGGCAGTCAATGCGGCATAGCGCTCAAACAGCGCCTCCTGCCCCGTCAGCTCGATTGCCGCGCCGCCGCCGGGAAATACGCCCCGCAGCGCATTCTCCGTCGCGGCAGTACCGTCCGGCTCCGGCGGCGTATCGCTTTGCACAAGCTGCCAAAACGCCTTTTCCCGCTGCAAAAGCGCCGAGATCTCCGCCTCGTCCCGTTCCACGGTGAAGCAAAACAGCCCCTTGTTCATGACCAAAACCGCCAAATACCACCGATCCGCCCCCGTCACCGCCATGTAATGCAGACACTGGGCGTAATAGCTGTCGGGATATTCCCCGCCCTTGAAGCGCTTCAGATTCAGCACCGAAGTGGTCTTGCATTCCAGTCCCGCCTTCTCGCCCACGACCCAACGGTCCAAATTGGCATGGGCAAAGGGGAAGGCGGGGTTGTAAAGCATCGCGTTGACGCGGCGGGTCTTCTTGCCTGTTTTCTCCTGCCAGCGGCGGGCGACATAGTCCTCCAAGTCCCGCCCCAGACGCATCGCCTCGTTGTCGGGCTTCTCCGGCACACGCCCCGTCTTTTCCGCCCAAAGGCTGTAGGGCGAGGCGTAGGGATTCACCCCCAGGACGGCAGCCGCATCCGAACCGCCCAGCGACCCCCGCCGCGCCTCCAGCCATGCCTCCCGCGTCATCCCCTTCGTCGATACGCGGATCAAATCCTGTTTTTTCACCTAAGATCGCTCCTTTCCTTTTTCAGATGCACTCCTGTAGGGCGGGGACATGTCCTAAGCCGCGTGCAGGTACTGCCAACTGCGTACCGCCGGGCGGCTGATAGCCGCCCCTACGAGATATGTCTCAGTCAACGCCGTAGGGGCGGATACCATCCGCCCGCGTGCAGGTACTATCAACTCCGTACAAACCTGTTCCCCCCTCCCTACAGAAAAAATCTTTTACTGTCCGATTTTTTGGACAGGCTTCATGTTATAGTATTTACATCCCCCCGGGGAGTCCCCCGTGTTCGTTTGGCGCTTGCTACGAAGCGTAGCTTCAGTATATACGATTCGTAGCGTCTTGTCAACAGTTCGTAGCATAAAATCCTGCACAATTTTGAATTTTGAAATTTGTGCAACATTACCCCCTTGACAGCGCAACAATTTGTTGCTACACTAATCGCGGGTGATAACAATGGGTGAGGTAGCAACAAACCTTCAACAGATACGGACAAAAGCAGGCGTATCGCAGCAGGCGGCGGCGGACTATCTCGGTATTTCGCGGCAGGCGTACAGTCATTACGAGGTCGGCAGGCGCAAGCCGGACTATGAGACGCTTTTGAAGCTCGCGGAATTTTTCGGCGTGAGCGTATTAGAGATTCTCGGCGCGCCGGACGAAAAAAAAGCGCCCGTCCCGGAGGGCGAGCGTAAGGTCAACGAGGAAGATATCAAATTTGCGTTATTCGGCGACGCTGCGATTGACGACGAGCTTTACGAGGAGGTCAAGGCGTTCGCCCGATTCGCGAAGGAGCGAAAGGAAAAGCGATCAAATTGACAGTAGCAGCTCTCTACGCCTATGCGCGTCGGCGCGGGCATAGCGTATATCAGCGAAATATGGTGCATATGAGCAGCCTGTCCGTGCTGTTGGAGGACGGATCCTGCGTCATCGGCATTGACCGTCGGGGCATGACCGAGGCGCAGGAGCGGACGCAGTTAAGCCATGAGATCGGGCATTGTGAGACGGGCAGCTTTTACAGCCGCTATACGAAGGTAGATTCGCGGCAGCGCCATGAAAACCGCGCCGATAAATGGGCGATCCGCAAGCTCATCACAGAGGACGATCTTGACAACGCGGTAGCGGAGGGTCACACGGAGCTATGGGAGCTTGCGGAGCATTTCGGCGTGACGGAGGATTTCATGCGCAAAGCGGTCTGCCTCTACACCCACGGCAACGTCGCCGCAGAGCTTTACTTTTAAGGACAGGGAAGGCTGCTTGCAGTGAATAGTGAATGGTGAATAGTGAATAGGTAAACTGTCTGTGGGAAGCTGTGGCAAGCGGCATCCCTGACACGCCTGTAGGCAGCCTGTTTTGGCTAAGGGCTAAGGACTAAGAGTGAATGACTGCGGTGTGCTCCGCACGATTTAAAAATGTGTATTGGCCGCCCTCATTGTCATTGCGAGGGCGCCTGCGCCCGTGGTAGCGCAGCCGTTCGCGAGGAACGAGCGTTACGGATGCGGCATACCCCTTGCGGGTGCAATCTCAGGCTGTCGATTTGTACGCAGCCGGCAGTTCCTGCACCTGGCGGCTGATAGCCGCCCCTACGGCGTGAACCGTGAGACCTCTCGTAGGGGCGGC
>CAMAEX010000207.1:0-3523 GCA_945832065.1 uncultured Clostridia bacterium
GCATCTTGCCGCGTTCCAGCTCGTCTGGGCGTGCCTGAATGGGCTATTTACCTTTGTACTGCTTCGATTTTGACCGTTTTTGCACTTTCTCACAAAAACCGCGCAAATAATTCTGTTTTTTTTGTATTTGTCATTGCAATCTCGTTTTCCATCGTGTATAATAAAACTAATTGTGGCAACGAATGTTATGCCGCCCGCAGTCCTTTCCCGACTGCACAGAAAGGAGAATTTCAACACTATGTACACTGCGAAGGACATCCGCAATATTGCGCTGCTCGGTCACGGCGGCGACGGCAAATCCGCCCTGTGTGAGAGTTTGCTCTTCCTGACGAAGGCAATCACCCGTCTCGGCAAACGCGCCGACGGAACCACCGTCTCCGACTTTGACGACGAAGAGAAGAAGAGACAGTATTCCATCAAGACCTCCGTTATCCCCGTGGAGTACGCGGGCTGTAAGATCAATGTGCTGGATAACCCCGGCTATTTTGATTTCGCTGCTGAGGTCGTGCAGTCCCTGCGCGTCGCGGACGCGGGCTTGATCTGCCTGACTGCAAAGTCCGGCATCGCTGTCGGCACTGAAAAGGGTTGGAAGTCCCTTGCGGATGCGAATTTGCCCGCAATGTTCTATGTTTCCAAGCTCGACGAAGAGCACGCGAATTTCTTCGGCACCTTTGATGCCATCCGCAACACCTTCGGCGCTTCCGCCATTCCCTTCACCTTCCCGATCCTGAACGGCGAGCAGGCGGTCGGCGTGGTCGATCTGATCGCGAAGAAGGCTTACGACGTCAGCGGCAAGGAGATCGCCCTGCCCGCAGACGCGGAGGAAAAGATCGAAGAATACATGGCAGAGCTGAATGAGCAGGTCGCGGAGACCGACGAAGCCCTCATGGAGAAGTTCTTCATGGAGGAGCCGTTCACCGAGGAAGAGCTCATCAAGGGCATTAAGGACGGCATCCGTCAGCGCACGGTCACGCCGGTGTTCTGCGGTTGCGCGATGAACGGTCTCGGCACGACCCGTCTGCTGGAGAACATCAAGAAGTTTGCGCCCTCTCCCCTCGAAGGCAAGCCCGTTGTTACCGTCGATGAGGACGGCAATGAGTCTGAGCTGGCACTTGATCCCGCAGGCAGCCCGATGGCGTTCGTGTTCAACACCATGGCAGATCAGTACGGCAAGAACTCCTACTTCAAGGTCATCTCCGGCGACATTGAGGATACCTTGACCGTTGTCAATGCCCGCACCGGCGACAACGAAAAGCTTGGCAACACCTTCTTCCCGAAGGGCAAGGACAATGTCAAGACCTCGAAGGTCTGCTGCGGTGACATCGGCGTATTCACCAAGCTTGCCTCTGTCCGCACCGGCGACACACTCGGTCTTGCGGGCAAGGTCGTCACCGTGAAGCCCATGACCTACGCGGAGCCCTGCTACCGCATGGCGATCTACGCCAAGACGAAGGGGCAGGAGGATAAGGTTGCGTCCGGTCTGGTCAAGCTGAACGAGGAGGATGCCTCCTTCACCTACGGCAACGATCCCGAGACGAAGGAAATGATCATCGCGGGCGTCTGCGATATCCATCTGAGCGTCATCATTTCCAAGCTGCTCAGTAAGTATAAGGTCGAGGCGGAACTGCGTCCGGCGAAGATCGCTTACCGCGAGACCATCAAGAAAAAGGTCGAGATTCACGGCCGTCACAAGAAGCAGTCCGGCGGTCACGGTCAGTTCGGTGATGTTTACATCCGCTTTGAGCCGCAGAGTGAGACAGAGGATATGATCTTTGCCGACGAGACGGTCGGCGGCTGCGTGCCGAAGAACTTCATCCCCTCGGTTGAAAAGGGTCTGCGCAACTGCATCGGTAAGGGTGTTTTGGCGGGCTATCCCGTCGTGTTCCTGAAGTCCACGCTGTACTTCGGCTCTTACCATCCCGTTGACTCCTCCGATATGGCGTTCCAGACCGCTGCGGGCATTGCCTATAAGGAAGGTCTGCCCACCGCCGCGCCGACGCTCCTCGAGCCGATCGGCGAGCTGAAGGTTTTCATCCCCGATGCCAACATGGGCGACATCATCGGCGACCTCAACAAGCGCCGCGGCCGTGTCATGGGCATGAATCCCGATCCCGAGAATCGTGGCTGGCAGATCGTTGACGCGGAAGTGCCCATCGGCGAGATGAGCAGCTACGCCATTGACCTCCGTTCCATGACGCAGGGCAGAGGCGCCTACTCCCTCAAGTTCGTCCGTTACGAGGAAGTCCCGCAGATGAATCAGGCAAAGATCATCGAGGACGCCAAGAAGAACGAGGAAGAATAATTCACCTTTTACAGCGGGTGCCGCGAGGCATCCGCTGTTTTTGGAGGAAAAAATGAACAAATATGAATGGTTGGACGCGTATCTGCTGGATAAGGCAGGTGCGGTGAAGGATTATAAGCTTGAATGGCAGTGGTGGCGCTATCAGGTCGGCGGGAAGCTGTTCGCGGCGACCTGCCAGCCGGGACCGGAGCACAAGGGCTACGACTGCCGCGAGCTGCTGACACTCAAATGCGACCCGCTTCGCGCAGAGCTGCTGCGCGGGGAGTTTCCCGATATTATTCCCGGCTTTTACTGCGACAAGCGGCACTGGATCTCCGTTTTTCTCGACGGCGAAGTGCCGGCGGATGTGCTGCGGGATCTCTGCGACAGCTCTTATCGGCTGGTGTTTGAGAAGCTGACAAAGAAGCTTCAAAGGGAGATCACGGAACAGCAATCATACTGCTTCCTGGGTCGCTTGATGTCATATTGACCACCAGTGGAAAAGAAGCTTTTTCATTGGTGGCACAACACCGGTCTGGGTTGCAGATAAGAACACACGCAAGAATGCAATTGCACGGATGATCAGAAGCTTCGGCTTCCTTAGCTCGCGGCAGAAGGAGCTTGTTTGGAGCCGGTATCATACCAAAGGAAGTTGGAGAGACACCTTCTCGGAATAAGACAGAATACCGCAGTATGCAAAAGCGGAGGGTCGAACCCCTCCGCTTTGCTCTTTTGGCTTTATTTGCGTTGTAATACTGAACACCGATTAAAATATTCATTTCAATCGGTTTTCAACGCCGTACCGGCGTTGCATTTTCGCGATGATAAGGTAAGCATCGCGAAAATACGTCTCGTACCAATCACCAATTAAAATGCGCGTTGCACATTTTAATTGGTGATTGGTATAATAATTAAAATTGAAAGCGGTTAATTGTGTACAAACGTGGTACATTTGAAAATTGCTATTTCTGAAAAAGTTTGAAATATAAATGAAAAATGCTTAAAACAAACTGTTTTAAGCATTAAAAGTGGTGACCCGCTGGAGATTCGAACTCCAGACCCATTGCTTAAAAGGCAATTGCTCTGCCTGCTGAGCTAGCGGGTCGTATTTTTTTGGCTGCAATGTTAAAAAATATCGGAGCAAAGCACGCCTTGCTCCGACATGGCTGGGATGGCAGGACTCGAACCTACGAATGCCAGAGTCAAAGTCTGGTGCCTTACCACTTGGCGACATCCCAATGT
>CAMAEX010000208.1:0-3520 GCA_945832065.1 uncultured Clostridia bacterium
CCATAGAGGAGCTGCCGACGGAGCTTGATTTACAAGCCTTGTGCGCCACGCCTTCTTGGCTGGTATTTACCTCTGCAAACGGCGTAACGACCTTTTTCTGCCGGATGGAGGAGCAAAAGATTACCGCGTGCTCCTTGCAAAAGCACAAGTTTGCCGTAATCGGCGCTGCGACCGGCGCTGCGTTGGAACGCTATGGCTTACACGCAACACTTTGCCCCATGACCGCTACCAGCGAAGCGCTGGCAGACGCGCTGATTGCTGCAGCGAGACCCGAGGAACCGATTGTGCTGCTCCGCTCAGCAAGCGGCACGCCGGTGCTGCCGGAGACCTTGCGCAAAACAGGCTTCTCGGTGCGGGACATCGCCCTTTATGATATGGAAGCGGAGGAAAGCCAAACGCTGCCGCCGATGGATTACCTAACCTTTTCCAGCTCCGGCGGCGTGGAACGGTATTTTGAGCGCTACGGTACAATCCCCAAAGGAACGCGCTGCGTCTGTATCGGCAAGGTTACTGCGGAAGCACTCTCCCATTATACTGCGGAAACCTTTTTGACTGCGCCAAGGATTTCAGCAGCAGGTATCGTAGAGGCGATCCTAAATGATCGGCGTACATCACAAAAGATATAAATAAATGAATCAGCCCCGCCCTGTAGGGCGGGGACATGTCCTGTTGAATCAGCGGCTCTGTCTGCGTGGGCAAAGCCCACTTGTCAGTCGCCTTGATTCTGCCACTCCTTCTTGCTCGCTTTCTCCGCCACAGGCGGCGCTCGCAAGCGTCCCCTCCGCCGACCGCGAAGCGGCAGACGGTACAAATGAACAGATTTGTACGCAGTTGGTGGTTCCTGCACCGGCGGGGACATGTCCCCGCCCTACAAAGGGTTTCATAACAATGACAAAGAAAGCTGCCTGTACCCGTCATTGCGAGGCGCTTGCGCCGTGGCGATCTCATGGACCTGAATGTGGTGTGATACGGCAGGACGGGAGAGATGTGCCTTTTCCATGATCGTTGCGACACACGCGCCGTTGCAGTCGCCGAGCTGCATCATCTCTAAAATTATATGCTGCCGGTTCTCGTCGCCCAATGCGTGCAAAATGTTCCGGCAGGCGCGAGATTCCTCTGCGAGCCTCTCGATGTCCGTCATCTTCTCACAGCATTCCGTGAATTGGTTCCAACTATTATACCATAGATCCGCAGAAATGGTATATTGGGAAAGAAAATCGCGACGATATTTCATCCGCTATCTCATTGTGTTGGCTGATTGGTTTGACAGATGACTGCCATTGTTCTTCCTTTTTGACGGAACAAGACAAATTTCTGCGGCATAAGCTGAAACGGGGCATAACGCTCCTAAAGGAGGAATTCATCTTGGAAGTCAGAATGCAACCGATGGTGCAGCGGCGTGAGACGGAGGAGAAGGATGACGGCAGATACGGCATCCTGCCTGCGCGCGCACCGCTTGCCAACCCTTATGTGCCGTTTCAGCGCAACAATCCGCCGACTTATCCCGCAAAAAAAGGTGTCGTGCGCGGGACGCTGTTTCCCGGTCTTGACCTGCCGTTTATGGGCATGATCAATGAAGCCCCGCTGCCTGAAACACATCTGCACGAGCTGCAAACGCTCGGCTTTGCACTTGTCGAGCTCGGCGAATACCTTGATACGCATCCCAATGATAAGGAGGCGTTTGACATGTTCCGTTCCTATGCAGACCTCTATAAAAAGGGGAGAGCGGAATATGAGAAAATGCACGGACCGCTGACACAGGGCGGCGCGGCAAACGCGGAGAGCTATACTTGGCTGCAAGACCCGTGGCCGTGGGATTTCGCGGCGAATAGCCCGATGCGGAAGGAGGACTAAACGATGTTTGTTTATGAAAAGAAGCTGCAATACCCTGTAAAGATCGCGCGACCCAATCCCAAGCTCGCAGGCATCGTTTTAACGCAATATGGCGGGCCTGACGGCGAACTTGGCGCATCGCTGCGGTACCTCTCGCAGCGCTTCTCCATGCCTTATCCCGAACTGAAGGGTCTGCTGACCGATATCGGGACGGAGGAACTGGGACATTTGGAGATGATTGGGGCAATCGTGCATCAGCTCACGCGGGATCTGACAGAGGAGCAGCAGAGGGAGAGCGGCTTCGCGCCGTATTTCGTCGATCACACGACCTCTGTGTATCCGCAGGCTGCATCCGGAACGCCGTGGAGCGCGGCGACGATGCAGGTCAAGGGAGACCCGCTGACCGATCTTGTGGAGGACATGGCAGCGGAGCAGAAAGCGAGAACGACCTATGACAATATCCTGCGCCTGTCGGACGATCCGGATGTCAACGACGTCATTAAATTCCTGCGTGCCCGCGAGGTAGTGCATTTCCAACGCTTCGGCGAAGCAGTCCAAAAGCTCCGCGAAAAGCTGGATGAGAAAAATATCTACTATATGAATCCCGCGATTGACCGGTAAGAAAAGCGGATTGCTCAAAAGACAATTTCTGCGGAGAAGCAGGGAAATACTGAAGGCTTCCACACAGAAGGTGAAAATGCTTTGCCTTCTGTGTGGAGAGATTTTTTTACATATGCAGAAACAGAAACGTAGAGTATGCGTGAAGACGAAGAACGGGGGCTGTTTCGCGCCGGAACAAACGAGGTATGGGCAAGCGTCAGCTCCGCACGGTTCACGCCGGAGCAGCTTGCATTGCATGAATACTACCATGCGCTTGTGAATATGGGAAAAGCGAATGTGGAGCAAACCGTGCAGGAAATCAAAGAGAAGTTTTCTCCGGAGGAGTTTGACCGGATCGTTGAGCAGTATCTCAAGGACTATCGCGGTGCGTATGAGGGGAATAAGACAGAGGATATCTATGAGGAGCTTCTTGCGGATGCTTATGCCGGAATGAACCGATTTGCGCAGGAGAAAAGCGCTGCGCAGTATCAGGATGTCGTGAGAGATCAGACGCAGCGGGGCACAAACGAAAATGAACGCGCCACGCGGGATACGCGCGGCGCGCCGGAGACAAAGTATTCGATTGCAGAATCGTTAAAAGACGATTTGGAGGCAGTATACAATAACACATTTGACAGGAAAACGGGTGAAGTGAAAATCGGGGAAACATCTGATTTTTTGGTGAAAGAAATCGGAGCGAAAACGTTGCCGAACTATATGCCGGCGAATAAAGCGTATTCCGCAATGGCAACAGAGGAAAAAGCGGCAATGGACGGAAAGCCTATCGGAGATGATTATAACTATCATGGACTCGGAGTGAAAGGATTGTACGAGCTGCTGGAAAGAGCAGAAACTCCGGTTGCAGCGTATGCATCAGAGCCTTCTGAAACAGACGGTAGATTTGACAGGATTGTACTTGTAACAGACAAAGAAATAAATGATGGCGTTGGTGTAGTTGTTGTAGAGGTTGACAGCATAGCGCGCGATGGTAGGTCACAAATAAAGGCAAATAAAACAATTACAGCATATGACAAACAAACAATAATTAGAGCAGTGCAAAGAGCCTATGATAACGGGAGACTGTTAT
>CAMAEX010000209.1:0-3518 GCA_945832065.1 uncultured Clostridia bacterium
AAAGAGCAAAGGAGAAGCATAATGGGAAAAGTACAGGTTTTGGAACATCCTCTGCTTCAGCACAAGCTGTCGATCCTTCGCGACAAGAACACGGGCGTGAAAGAGTTCCGTGAGATCGTCGGAGAGATCGCCGCGCTGATGTGCTATGAGGCAACGCGCAACCTCCCCACGAAGGAAGTTGAGATCGAGACCCCGGTCGCAACGGCGAAGGTGCATGTGCTTGCGGGCAAAAAGCTGGCGATCGTGCCGATCCTCCGCGCCGGGCTGGGCATGGTCGATAACATGATCTCGCTGATCCCCTCGGCAAAAGTCGGTCATATCGGACTGTTCCGCGATCCCGAGACGCACGAACCCGTGAAGTATTATTGCAAAATGCCGCCGGATATCTCCGAACGGCAGGTGTTCATCGTTGACCCGATGCTGGCAACGGGCGGCAGCGCCATTGCGGCAATCGACATCCTCAAAAACGAGTACGGCTGCAAATTCATCACGCTGATGGATATCATTGCCGCGCCCGAGGGGATTAAAGCAGTGTCCGAAGCCCATCCCGATATTGACATCATTGTTACGGCGGTGGACGAGAAGCTGAATGAAAACGCCTATATCGTCCCCGGCTTAGGCGACTGCGGCGACCGCATTTTCGGCACAAAGTAAAGGAAAGCAAAAATCCGAGCAGACCGTTGGGAAGTCTGCTCGGATTCTTTTTTTCGCAAAAGCACAGAGAAAAAGATTGCTCTTTGTAGGGCGGGGACATGTCCCCGCCCTACGATTGTTGATTGAAGTTCGATCGCTATTTCCCGCTGATCTCGCCTGCTTTTTTCAGGGAGAGCTTCGTAACGGCAGGCCCGAACAGCTCGTAGATGAGCGTGCCGCAGAGAATGACCGCACGAATCTGCGGCGCATGCTCCGGGACGACCTCACCGGCTGCCAGGGAAAGACCGATGGCGACGCCCGCTTGCGGGAGCAGGCACGGACCGAGGAATTTGCGCACGGTCTTATCACATTTGCAGACGATACCGCCCAGCCCCGCGCCGAAGATCTTGCCGACCACGCGCAGAAGGATGTAAATGACGCCGATCACACCGACCGTCGGCAGCACGGAGAGCTTCAGATCCGCGCCCGAGGCGACAAAGAAAAGCATAAAGA
Source organism: uncultured Clostridia bacterium (assembly GCA_945832065.1). Classification (GTDB taxonomy): domain Bacteria; phylum Bacillota; class Clostridia; order Oscillospirales; family Oscillospiraceae; genus JAZOXB01. Next base: position 1,147 of record CAMAEX010000209.1, read on the forward strand.
TCGGCGGCGTCACGCTGTCGCAGATATCCATCAGTTTATCAATATCCGAGGAGAAGTTGGCAAGCACCGCGCCCATTGCCATGCACAAAAGCAGATTTGACAAACCAAGCCATTGGGAAATGCCCAAACCGGCGAAGATAAATCCGACGATCAAGGAAAGGCGGTTGCCTGCTTTTTTGAAAAAGCGGAGCGGAATCAGGAAAATAAAGCCGAGTGCCGCGCCGACCACGAGTGCGCCGCCAATCTCCTTCAGCGGAGAGAGCAGGGAAGCACCGAACGAGGAGGAAGTGCCCGCGATCGCCTGCGCGACGGCAACGGCGAGAGAGAACAGCAACAGTGCTGTTGCGTCGTCGATGGCGACAACGGAGAGCAGTGATTCCGTGACGGGACCCTTCGCGCGGTACTGCTTGATGACCATGATGGTAGCGGCAGGAGCCGTCGCGGCTGCAATCGCGCCGAGAACCAGCGAAAACGCTACGCTCTGCCCGGAGACAATCAGCCCAAGCACCACGAACAGCACCGCAAACAGTGATTCAAAGCAGGCGATCACAATCGGTGCGGTTCCGACGCGCTTAAAATAAGTGAGCTTGAATTCATTGCCGATGGAAAAGGCGATAAAGCCGAGGGCAACATCCGAGATGATGCCGATTGTATCAAGAAAACCGTCGGAGAGCAGACCAAACACGCTCGGTCCGATCAAGAGTCCCGCGACCAGATAGCCGGTCACATTCGGCAGGCGGATGTGCTTCGCCATGCGTCCGCAGAACATTCCGGCGAAGATCATAATTGCAAGATCGGTTAAGGTATTGAGCATCATAGTGTCTGTGCCATCCCCTCTACGCGGTCAATCGGTACGGTAAAGAGAATGCCCGTGTCCGGCTTGTTAAGTCCCCCCGTGACCTTGTTGACAATGCCGGAGATGGTATCTACCTTATCATCGGGTACGACCATAAAAATCGTCTTGTTTTCCTTATGCGCCGGATTCATCAAAAGCCGCAGTGAGCCAAGGAAACGCAGCTCGTCATGCTCGCCCAGCTCCTGCGCCATGCCTCTGCTGTCGAGGATAGTCGCGCCGGGAATGTGATTTTTGCCGAATGAGGTCAGCAGCTTGTCAAGACATTCGACCTTGTTCAGTACGATTACCAAAAGCTTCATCGAAAAAACCTCCCATTCTTTTTTGCGCACCTATCTTATCACCGCAGGGCGCAAAAAACAACGGCAAATTCGACGAATTCTGAGAAAAAAACGGCTTAATTTTCGCCGAACAGCTCGAATATCGTCCGTTCGGTCAGTGCGTCGACCGCGTCGAAATCCACAAAGGGGTGACACAGCTGCTCAATGCGGTCATGCATACGCTTTGCCTCCCGCAGATGTGCAACCGATTGATACAAAAGCGAGGAGATCGTCTTGACATAAAATTCCAGCTCTCGGCGTGCGGATGGTGGCAGCGTGGAGTCAAGGTCGATGCGGCAGAAGCTCTGCCCGTCATAGGGAAAGTCGCGCGTTTCGCTGATGAAAGCCGTGTTTGCCGTCGGGATCAGCAGATGTGTCGGCGCACCGTCGGGCACAAGGGGAGAGTAGCAGACAATGCATTCATGCCCATATGCCTGTGCCGTTTCAAGCAGACGCGCAAGCAGGCGCGGTGCAAGAAAGTAATTGTCCCGCAAAACGTACACCCGTTCACACAAGGCTGCCGGTGTCTGCGTGCAGTAGCGTAGCCCCTTCGGCGTGACTGCGGTCAGAAAGCGTTTGATCGTGCGCGGCTCTCTTCCGACAGGCTTGATTGCCGAAAGCGCAAAGCACTCCGCCAGCGCACCCGTCTCCTCGTTGTACGCCCTTGCCTCCGTGACGGCGCGGATGCCGCCTATGAGCTTGTCGGCAGAGGCAAGGCAGGCGGTCACATGGGGATACTGCGCCGCGTTGACTTTTTGCGCGGAGCGAATTTCCGCTTCGTTCGGTGCCATTGCCTCGCGGTCATAGAATTCGCCGAAATTGATATAATTCATTGTTCCGCCGCAAAGACTCGGCTCGAGCACATGGGGCGCTGTGCCGTCCACAAAACCAACAGCCAATTCGGGCAGGATCACGCCGTCGAGCGAATCCGGGTCAGACGAGCAGAGAATATAAGAAGCAGTCAGTCCACGCGCCTGCGCGGCTTTGGCGATGCTGCGCATAAAGGTCGATTTCCCGCAGCCGGAGCCGCCCTTGATCACATTGAGCTGCAACCCCTCATGCAGCAGAGAGTCATAATGCGAGGTGAACCCCTGCGGCGAACACGCGCCGAGATAAAAAACAGATTCCATACATCAGCCTCCTTCCCTATGTTTTATGCACACATGGAAAGAAATGTGCGCCTTGCACAAAGAAACCTT
>CAMAEX010000210.1:0-3448 GCA_945832065.1 uncultured Clostridia bacterium
GCATCCGTAACGCTCCTTCGTCGCGAACGGCTGCGCTAACGACCTCGGCGCGCCGTGCAGAACTACCAACCGTGTACAAATCTGCCTGTCTTTCCTGTCTGCCGCTTCGCGGACGGCACGCCGAGTCGTCGTGCCCTACGATCCGCCTTTGAAGCTATTTTATAAAGTTTTAGCTTTAACAGCATACTACCATAGTAGTTTGTAACATTAAAAGTTGTGTATCAGCGTCTGTAGGGGCGGCTATCAGCCGCCCGTGCGCAGGAACTGCCACCTGTGTACAAACCTGCAGTCGAGATTGCCACAGCCAGTGTGCTCGCTGGCTTCTCAATGAAAATTTTCAAAAAAGCATCACGGCGCGTGACCGTGATGCTTTTTATTAATATACCCATATCGCGGGCAACTCACCCGGTTCCATACCCGCTTTTTTCTGCAAGCGGAGCGAAGCCTCGTTTCCGTCAACGACATGCCCGAAGGGTGTCCAGCCGCGCTCTAAATGCCACCGGATCAGATAGTTTTCCAGCATCATGCCGTAGCCTTTGCGGCGGTGCTCCGGGAAGACCTCAAGCATCCCCATGCTTCCCTCACTGTGCGTACCGATAAAGCCCGCAAGCTTGCCGTCCTCAAACAGTCCCCACATCCGTCCCGCCTGAATGCGCTCGATCAGATACGGCTCTGCATTGGAAAACAGCTTATAATGCTGCGCGGCAAGCTTCGAATGACACAGCTCCAACGGACGAATGTCGCAATCGGGCAGCGCAGGCGCTTCGTTGCGCCAATAGCTCCACTGCGAACAGGGATTAAAGTCGGTAAAGCCGAATTCCCCACTGACCCTTTCCAGCGCGTCACGGCTTTTCACGACGATCTGGGTCATTTTTTCGGTATCGAGCACATGCAAAATACGGCACAGGTGCTCGCCGTCGAGAATGTCGGACAGGAAGGTATCGCCCTCCGCCGTCTGTATGACGCAACCCTCACCGTCTTCATAGAGAAGCTTCCCATCCTCGTGCTCCAGCAATGCATATAAATCAACGGTATTATGATTCTTTTCCATTGTGCCTCACTTCCTTATTTGATTCAACTCTGCGATAAACGCCGGCGTCGTGCCGCAGCAGCCGCCGATCAGGCGCGCTCCCGCCTGCACAAGTGCGGACATATGCTTTGCAAATTCCGGCGCGCCCATCGGGTAGACCGCCTCACCGCTGTCCGAGATCGCAGGCATTCCCGCGTTCGGCTTTACCAAAAGCGGCACTGTCGCAACGCACCGCATATTGCGCACCAGGCTGACAAGCTGCTCCGGTCCGCAGGAGCAGTTGATGCCGACCGCCGCCGCGCCCAGCTCCTGCAGGGTCTGCACCGCCTCAACGCAGTCACCGCCGAAATAGGCGCTGCCGTCCGCCTGCACCGTCAGACTGCACAGCACCGGCAGATCGCAAACCGCCTGCGCCGCCTCCAAAGCTACCGTTGTCTCGTCCACGGCAAGCATCGTCTCGACGACAAGCAGATCGGCATCCGCCTCGCAAAGCGCCTCGATCTGCTCCCGATAGAGATCGAACAGCGTCTGATAGCGCATCGTCCCCATTGGCTCCAGCGGCACACCCGTGGTCGTCAAATCGCCCGCGACAAGGGCATTTCCCTCCGCCGCTTCTTTGGAGAGGGCAACCAGCTTTGTGTTCAGCTCCCGCACCCGTGCTTCCAAACCGTGCCGCGCCAAGCTGTGGCGATTGGCGGAAAAGGTCGGCGCATAGATGATGTCGGAACCGGCGTGCACATACGCCCGTTGCAGCTCCAAAAGCGCCTGCGGATGCTCACACACCCACGCCTCCGTACACACACCGCGCGGCATTCCCGCTTTCATCAGATTTGACCCTGTCGCGCCGTCAAGCAAAACGATCTTTTTTTTGCACAGTGCCGCAAATTCTTCTTTCTTCATAAGCCTCTCCTGTTTTTTCTCTTAGTATACCCTTTTTTCCCTGCCTTTGCAATATTGAAATCCGCAGAGTGATTTGCTATAATGGAGAAAAAGCGCAACAGAAGGAGGAAATTATGAAAAAAACCGTTTTAAGAAAATACGCAAACCTGATCGCGACCGTGGGCATCAATGTTCAAAAAGGGCAGGAGGTTTTTGTCGCGGCAGAGCTGGATCAGCCGGAATTCGTCAAGATGGTCGTGGAGGAGTGCTACCGCGCAGGCGCGAAGCGCGTCATCGTGGACTGGTCTTATCAGCCACTTGACAAAATTCAGATTCGCTGGCGTAGCCAAAAGAACCTCGGCACCGTTGCGGACTGGGAGGAAGCGCGTTGGAAGCACTATCTCGACGAGATCCCCTGCCGCATTTACCTCGTCTCTGAGGATCCCGACGGCATGAAGGGAGTCAATCAGGAGAAGATGATGAAGGCGCAGCAGAGCAAGATGAAGGTCATCAAGCCCTACCGCGACCAAATCGAGAACAAGTATCAGTGGTGTATCGCCGCCGTACCGGGCGTGGCATGGGCAAAGAAGCTCTTCCCCAGCCTTTCCAAAGCGCAGGCGGTCGAAAAGCTCTGGGAGGCGATCCTCGCCGCCTCGCGGGTTGACGACGATCCCGTCGCCGCATGGAAAGCGCACAACGAGGATCTTGCAAGGCGCTGCTCCTATCTCAACAGCCTCGGCATTGAGACGCTGGTCTACCGCAGCTCTAACGGTACGAACTTCCGCGTCGGCATGATTGAGGATGCCGAATTCAAAGGCGGCGGCGAAACGAGCCTGCTCGGGCATTACTTCAACCCGAACATTCCCTCCGAGGAGGTCTTTATCTCCCCGAAGCGCGGCGTCGCGGAGGGCATCGTCTATTCGACCAAGCCACTGAGCGTACAGGGTCAACTCGTGGAGAATTTCTCTGTCCGCTTCGAGGGCGGCAAAGCGGTCGAGGTGCACGCCGAGAAGAACGAAGAGCTGCTGAAAAAGCTTATCTCGATGGACGAAGGCGCTGCCTACCTCGGCGAATGTGCGCTCGTCCCCTACGATTCCCCTATTCAGAACACGGGGCTCCTGTTCTACGAAACTCTGTTCGATGAAAACGCCGCCTGCCATCTCGCCCTTGGTATGGGCTTTGCCGACACCATCAAGGGCTTTGAGAATTACACGCTTGAGGAGTGCCGCGCAAAGGGCATCAACGACTCAATGATCCACGAGGACTTTATGATCGGCTCAGCAGACCTCGACATTGACGCTGAAACCCGCGACGGTAAAACCGTCCCCATCTTCCGCAACGGCAACTGGGCGTTCTGAGCATCATAAATTACCGCCTCGCAGCTCGTTTCATACAAAGGAAGCGACCTGCGAGGTGTTTTTATACCAATCACCAATTAAAATGTGCAAAGCATATTTTAATTGCGATATCGTGATTGGTACGAGCATATTTTCGCGATGCTTCCCTTATCATCGCGAAAATGCAACGCCGGTACGGCGT
>CAMAEX010000211.1:0-3447 GCA_945832065.1 uncultured Clostridia bacterium
AATTCGAGCTGGTGGATACGGGCGGCATCGAGCCGAACACCGACAGCGAGATGTTGAAATTCATGCGCCGTCAGGCGGAGATCGCCATCGAGACGGCGGATGTGATCGTCATGGTCACGGATGTGAAAACCGGTGTAACAGCGGCGGATATGGACGTAGCATCCATGCTCCTGCGCAGCAAGAAGCCTGTGTGCCTCGCGGTCAACAAGTGCGACAGTGTGGGCACAACGAATCCCGATGTATACGAATTCTACATGCTGGGGTTGGGCGACCCTATCGAGGTCTCCGCCGTCCACGGGCACGGCACGGGCGATTTGCTCGACTGGTGCGTGGCGCATTTTCCGGAGGAGACAGAGGACGAGGACGAGGGCGAGATCATCAATGTTGCCATCGTCGGCAAGCCGAATGTCGGCAAGTCCAGCCTGCTCAACCGCATTTTAGGCGAGGAACGGGTGATCGTCTCCGATGTCGCAGGCACGACCCGTGACGCGATCGACAGCTATTTTGAAAACGAGTTCGGAAAATACCGCTTTATCGACACGGCGGGTATGCGCCGCAAGTCGAAGGTGGACGATGCGATCGAAAAATACTCCAATATGCGCTCCATTGCAGCCATCGACCGCGCGGATGTATGCCTGATTCTGATCGACGCCAACGAGGGCGTGACCGAGCAGGACACCAAGATCGCGGGACTGGCGCATGAGGCGGGCAAGGCAAGCATCATCGTTGTCAACAAGTGGGACATGCTCGAAAAAGAAACGAACACGATGAACGAGATGACCGCGAAGATCCGGCAGGATCTGAGCTATATGAGCTACGCGCCCGTGCTGTTTATCTCCGCATTGACCGGACAGCGTGTGAATAAGCTGTATGAGCTGATCAATTATGTGGCGAATCAGAGCGCGATGCGCATCACGACGGGTATGCTCAATAACATTCTGGAGGATGCGACTGCGCGTGTGCAGCCGCCGACGGACAAGGGCAGACGGCTGAAGATCTATTATATGACGCAGGTCGGTGTAAAGCCGCCGCACTTCGTGTTCTTCTGTAATGATGCGCGTCTGTTCCACTTCTCCTATCAGCGCTATTTGGAAAATCAAATTCGCGCGGTTTTTGGGCTGGAGGGCACACCGGTCCGTATTTCGATCCGTCAGAAGGGAGATAAGGAAGAATGAGTCCGTGGTTAAAAATCGTGATCTGCGTGATCGCCTGCTACCTGCTTGGCAGCGTGAACGGTGCGATTATCGTTTCCAAGGCGCGGATGCATGAAGATGTCCGCAAAAAGGGCAGCGGCAATGCGGGACTGACCAATTTCCTGCGCAGCTATGGCAGTTGGCTGACGCTGCTGGTCGTTGTGATCGACATGGGAAAAGTCGTCGCGGGCTGCCTGTTTGCGCAGTACTTCTTGAAGGAACTCGACCCGCCTGTCGCGCGGATGATCGCGGGTGTCGCGGTGCAGGTGGGACATATTTTCCCTGTTTTTTTCGGTTTCCACGGCGGCAAAGGTGTGCTCTGCACGGGTACGCTTGCCATTGTGATGAACTGGAAGATCGCCTGTATTGCCTTTTCGCTGTTTCTGATCACCTTCTTCGTCACGCGCTATGTCTCGTTGGGGTCGTTTGTCGGCGTGGTGTCCTTTGCGGTGATGCTGATCTTGCAGTATCATGATAACCTGTGGGTCTGCCTGCTGATGGCGGCGATGGTCGTTTTAGTGTTCTTTATGCATCGCGGCAATATCAAGCGCCTGCTGCACGGACAGGAACGTAAGACTTACTTCCATAAAGCGAAAAATGAACAAGAGGGAGGCGGAAAGCAATGAGGATCTTGGTTGCGGGCAGCGGCGGCTGGGGTACCGCACTGGCGATCCTGCTGCTGAAGAACGGGCATGAGGTCACACTTTGGTCTTATTGTGCGGAGGAGAGCGAGCAACTGGCACGAACCTTGCAAAACCCCTTCCTGCCCGGTGTGGCGCTGCCGAAGGCGCTGCGCTTTACCTCTGACGCTGCGCAGGCACGGGAGCAGGAGATGGCCGTTTTTGCAACACCGTCCTTCGCAGTCCGCTCCACGGCGAAGAGCTTTGCGCCTTATCTTCCGGAAAATGCCATTTTGGTATCGGTCACAAAGGGGATCGAGGAGGACACGGGCTGCCGCATGAGTGAGCTGGTGGCGCAGGAGACGGGGAAGACCGTCGTCGCGCTCTCCGGGCCCTCTCATGCAGAGGAGGTCAGCCGCGGCATTCCGACGGGCGTTGTCGCCGCGTGCGCCGATCAGCAGCTTGCAGAGCGGGTGCAGACGGCGTTCATGTGCGAGCGGCTGCGCGTGTATACCTGCCCCGATGTTGTGGGCGTGGAATTAGGCGCGGCGCACAAAAATGTCATTGCCCTCTGCGCGGGCGTCTGCGACGGCATGGGCTACGGCGACAATACCAAGGCGCTTTTGATGACCCGTGGACTTGCCGAGGTCGCAAGACTCGGCATGGCGCTCGGCGCAAAGCGGGAGACCTTCGCGGGGCTTGCGGGCGTGGGCGACCTGATCGTCACCTGTACCTCGATGCACTCGCGCAACCGCCGCGCCGGCATCCTGATCGGACAGGGACATGGCGTGCAGGAGGCAATGAAAGAAGTCGGCGCGGTCGTTGAGGGCTATTATGCGGCGAAGGCTGTGCATACGCTTGCCAAAAAGCACGGCGTGGAAATGCCGATCACCGAGGCATCTTACCGCGTGCTCTATGAAAACAGTGACCCGCGTGAGGAGATCAACCGTCTGATGTTGCGCCAAAAGACCTGCGAGGTCGAGGGTGCGGAATGGGCAAGGTAAACGGTATGAGTGAGAAAAAAAGAGAATTGATCCGCTCGATCAAGTTTACGCTCTTCTCCATCTCGGCGGGCGTGATCCAAATAGGCTCGTTCACGCTGCTCAATGAGCTGCTGCATCTGGACTATTGGGTGAGCTACCTGATCGCGTTGGTGCTGTCGGTCGTTTGGAATTTTACACTCAATCGGCGCTATACCTTCCAATCGGCAAACAATGTGCCGATCGCCATGCTCAAGGTCGCCCTGTTTTACGCCGTGTTTACACCCGCGTCCACATGGCTCGAGCATTTTCTGGCGGGGCAGCATGGATGGAATGAGTATCTTGTCACAGGCATCAACATGGTGCTGAATTTCGTGCTGGAATTCCTCTATGACCGCTTTTTTGTCTTTCGGAATAGCCTTGATACGAACGAGCTTGCAAAAAAGAAATAACGAAAGCCCCGATTTTGCCTGCGCGAGATCGGGGCTTTTCGATGATCAGTGCTCCGTGTGTATCAGGAAAACGCGATCTATATGCGAAAAAGCGCACCATGAAAAACGAAACAGCCCCTGTAGGGCGGGGACATGTCCCCGCCGACATTTGATACTGAAAACCGATTAAAATATTCATTTCAATCGGTTTTCAACGCCGTAC
>CAMAEX010000212.1:0-3427 GCA_945832065.1 uncultured Clostridia bacterium
CCTACATTCGGCTGTCTAAAAAAGCGGATGATTATATGTATGAGGAAAGCGAGAGCATTGAAAGTCAGAGGGGTATCATCGAGAGTTTCGTCAATGGCAGGGATGATATGAGCCTTATAGAGGAATTTGTTGATGCCACTGTTATAATAGGACTAAAGCAAAACCCGACAAACGGGCGTCGCTTTAGTCCTATTTTTTTGCATTATCGGGCATTTTGTGGGGCAAAACACAGGATGCCACTATGAACCAAGGAGGAAAACAGAATACGGTACGGGCTAAGGCGTTCGCTGTCTATTGAGACAATGAACGCCTTTTCCTTTACCCCAAAACTGGAGGTAGATATGAACGAAACGATTAAAGAAATTCCTTTGGATGAACTTCATCCATTTCCAGACCACCCCTTCGGAGTGAGAGACGATGAAGCTATGGCGCAGACCGTCGAAAGTATTCGAGAGTACGGTGTCCTTGTCCCTGCGATAGCTCGTCCCCGTGAAGAAGGTGGCTATGAACTGATTGCAGGACATAGACGAAAACACGCCTGCGAGCTTGCAGGACGTGAGACGATGCCGGTCATTGTTCGAGACATTGACCGCAACGCCGCCATCATCATTATGGTGGACAGCAATTTGCAGAGAGAAAGCATCCTGCCAAGTGAAAAAGCCAAGGCGTACAAAATGAAGCTGGAGGCGATTAAACGCCAAGGCAAACGCCATGATTTAACTTCGACACAGCCTGTGTCGAAGTTGCGAAGCAACGAGGAGCTTGGGCAGAGCGTAAATGAAAGCCGTGAAACCATCCGACGATATATCCGTCTGAACGAGCTTGAACCGGAGCTGATGCAAATGGTCGATGAGGGCAAAATCGGAATGACCCCTGCGGTCGAGATTTCCTATCTGAAGCCCGATGAACAGAAACTCCTTATCGAGACCATCGACAGCGAACAGGCAACGCCGTCTTTTTCGCAGGCACAGCGAATGAAGCGACTTTCCCAAGAGGGAAAGCTGAGTGACGATGCGATGCTCGGCATTATGATGGAGCAGAAGAAACCCGAAAATTGGGACTTGAAGCTCCCTATGGATAGGATACGCAAATACTTTCCCCGTTCCTATACGCCGCAGAGGATGGAAGAAACCATCATAAAGCTGTTGGAGAACTGGATGAAAAAACGACAGCGAGACCAACAGCGATGAAATTGAATACCGGATATGAGCCGAACAGGAATTACAACATATATTCTTGTTCGGCTTTTTTCATGCCCGGACGCAGGAGGCAGCATGGCAGTATGTAGAGTTGAGAAAAACAAGAACTATACCACAATGTCCAACTACCATCTGCGAGACCCCAACCTGTCCAATAAAGCACGAGGGCTTTTGTCCACAATGCTTTCACTCCCCGATAATTGGGACTACACAACACGAGGTCTTGCGAGGATATGCAAGGACGGTGTGGACGGGATAACGGCACAGCTCAAGGAGCTTGAACAGTATGGCTATCTTGTACGCCACCGTATCAGAGACAGCAACGGCAGAATCACGGATATGGAGTACATCATCTATGAGCGACCACATACGGCTTCACCAGATACGGAAAAGCCGGATATGGTAAAACCGGATATGGCTTTACCACGTCTGGAAACTCCCGCACAAATAAATATAGATAAAAGAAGTACAGAAGAAATAAATACTGATTCAGTAAATACTCATTCATTCTTTTCCGATGAAACACGCCCCTCGGTGCTTGCGACACTTGAAACGAAGCGAAAAGAAGCGAATTTAAGAGATATGGATGAGTATAGAGAAATCATCAAGGAGAATATCGACTATGACATTCTTCTCTCGGATATGCCGTATGACCATGACCGTTTGGAGGAAATTCTGGAGCTGATTGTGGAAACGGTTTGCTCTACGAAGAAATATATCCGAGTTGCCGGTACGGACTACCCTGCAGAGGTTGTCCGTTCAAGGCTTCTCAAGCTGGATGCAGAACACATTCGGTTTGTGTTTGATTGTCTCAAAGAGAACACAACGAAAATCCGCAACATCAAGCAATATCTTCTGACCACGCTGTACAATGCCCCTACTACTATCGGCAATTACTACTCAGCCCTGGTTCAGCACGATATGTATGGCTCCCGTGATTAAAAACCACGGGAGTATTTATATGCCCGGAAAGGAGGCTCTGATTTGAAAATCTTTATCTTCCATCGGGTGAGACCACCTTAGTGTGGGATACCCTCAACCGCCTGCACCCATTTCCAAAGGAAGGAGGTATGTCTATTGCAGGAAGAAGTTGAACAGCGAACAGTTACGTTAGCTGTAAGCACCACAAAAATGACCGCAAATGTTTTGAAGCAGGCTATTTCCAAGTATCTTGCGTATCGCAAGGAAAAAGCCCGTGCCGGTCCTGTGAAACCCTGCGGGAAGCAAAGCGTGAAGCAGCTCGTAGGGCAAAATCAAGGTGTTTCCAACATTGAAATTACCGATAAGAACATCAAGGACTTTGAGCGAATTGCGAGGAAATACGGCGTTGACTTCGCTCTGAAAAAGGATAAGACGGGAGAAATCCCGAAATACCTTGTTTTCTTCAAGGCTCGTGATGCCGATGCTCTGACAGCAGCGTTCAAGGAGTACACGGCAAAGACCGACCGCAAGAAGGAACGTCCGTCTGTTCTTAAAAAGCTCCGCAAGTTCAAGGAGCAGGCTGCGGACATCGACACGCCGAAGGTTCGCAAGAAGGAGCTGGATGCACGATGAAAAACGTGAATTACAAAAAGCTCATTCTACCGAATATCCCGTATGTGTTCATCGCCCTTTTCGCCACCAAGCTCGGACAGGCTGCAAGGCTTACGCCGGGTACGGACTTTTCCTCCAAGGCGCTGAACTTTATGCAAGGGCTGACGTTGGCATTTGAAAACATTATGCCGAGCTTTCACCCGATTGACCTGCTTGTGGGCGTAGCTGCCGCCGTTATCATCCGACTTGTCGTGTATTTCAAAGGCAAGAACGCCAAGAAGTTTAGAAAAAATCTGGAATACGGCTCTGCCCGATGGGGCACACGAGAGGATATTGCTCCCTTTATGGACCCCGTGTTTGAGAACAACATTATCCTCACCCAGACGGAAAGCCTTAACCTTGACGCACCTTGGAGACCGGGCGACCTTGAACAGCGCAGCGGTCGTATCATTCGCCAGGGCAACATGAATCCCGAAGTTCACATTTACCGTTATGTTACCGAGGCGACCTTCGATGCGTACCTGTGGCAGACCCTTGAAAACAAGCAGATGACTATGATGCTATGTCAGCTCGTAAGTCTGAACTGGCGACAAAAGAAAAAGAGCTTTCTGCGAAAATTGCAGAAGCTCAAAATCGTATCGCCGAGATAAACGTACTGAAAACACATATCGTCAATTATTCAAAAACGAGAGACG
>CAMAEX010000213.1:0-3344 GCA_945832065.1 uncultured Clostridia bacterium
GGCGGTTATGTCTATCACGGCCGTGTCGCTGCTCTGGCTGAAGGCGCCCGCGAAGCCGGACTCAAATTCTAAGAGGAGGAACTGGAAAAATGGCTTATAACAGAGCTCCTGAAAAGGACAATGCTCCCGAAATGATCGAACGCGTCGTTTACCTTAACCGTGTCAGCAAGACCGTTAAGGGCGGCCGCGTCATGAAGTTCTCCGCGCTGGTCGTCGTCGGCGACGGCAACGGCACCGTGGGCTACGGCCTCGGCAAGGCGGCGGAGGTTTCCGAAGCCATCCTCAAGGGCATCGCGAACGCGAAGAAGAACCTGCACAAGGTCACCCTCTCCGGCACGACGATCCCCCACGAGGTCATCGGCATCTACGGTGCCGGCACCGTCCTCATGAAGCCCGCTTCCGTCGGTACCGGCGTTATCGCCGGCGGCGCAGTGCGTGCTGTCATGGAGGCTGTCGGTATCACCAACATTCGTACCAAGTGCCTGCGCTCGAACAACCCGCAGAACGTTGTTAAGGCAACGATGCAGGGTCTGCTGAGCCTGCGCGGACCGGAAGAGGTCGCGCGCATCCGCGGCAAGAGCGTCGAAGAAATCATCGGTTAAGGAGGATACGAACAATGGCACAGTTAAAGATCAAGCTCGTCAAGAGCATCAGCGGTCGTATCCAGAAGCACATTGCCACGGCGGAGTCCCTCGGTCTGCGCAAGATCGGCCAGGAAACCATCCAGCCCGACAATGAGCAGACCCGCGGCAAGATCGCCAAGATCGGCTATCTGCTTGAGGTCACCGAAGTAGAATAAGGAGGAGACAAGAATGGAATTACATGAACTTGCTCCCGTCATGGGTTCTACGCAGGTTGCAAAGCGCAAGGGCCGCGGCTGCGGCACCGGCAACGGCAAGACCGCAGGTCGCGGTCACAAGGGTCAGAAGGCCCGCTCCGGCGGCAAGATCCGCGTCGGCTTCGAAGGCGGCCAGATGCCTTTGGCTCGCCGTATCCCGAAGCGCGGCTTCAATAACATCTTCGCAAAGCCCCTCACGGCTGTCAATGTCGACGCGTTGAACGCATTCGAAGACGGCGCTGTGGTCGATGCGGCTGCGCTCGAAGAAAAGGGCATTATCCGCGACTGCAAAAACGGTCTCAAGGTTCTGTCCAACGGCACACTCACGAAGAAGCTGACTGTCAAGGCAGCGGCGTTCTCTGGTTCTGCCAAAGCTAAGATCGAGGAGGCAGGCGGAAAGGCTGAGGTGGTGTAAGTGCTTACTACACTCCGAAACGCTTGGAAGATTGCTGATCTTCGCAAGAAAATCCTCTTCACGCTCCTGATCATCCTGCTTTACCGTATCGGTAATGTCATTCCCGTCCCGTTTGTCAATGTCGAGAGCATGTCTCAGATGTTTAACGAGCAGCTCAGCGGCACGATCCTCGGCTTGTTCAACATGATGTCCGGCAACGCGTTCTCGACGGCGACCATTTTTGCGCTGTCGATCCAGCCGTATATCAACGCATCCATTATCATTCAGCTCCTCACCATCGCCATTCCCGCGCTCGAGCGTTTGAGCAAAGAAGGCGGCGAAGAGGGCAAGAAGAAGATCACCAAGATCACCCGCATCACCACGGTTGCTTTGGGCTTGCTGATGGGCTTTGCCTACTATGTCATGCTCACCAACTACAACAGCGCATACAGCAACCTCCTGCTCACGAAGACCGGCGTACTGCCCGCTATCGTGATCATCCTGACCTTCACTGCCGGCTCCACGCTGGTCATGTGGTTGGGCGAGCAGATCACCGAGCACGGCATCGGCAACGGCATCTCCATGATCCTGTTTGCCAACATCATTGCCCGTATCCCCGGCGGCATCATCCTTCCGATTTGGAACGATCTGCTCTGGAACAAGTGGTATTGGGCACTGGCGCTTATCATCGGCATGCTGGCGATCATCGTCTTCATCGTTTTCGTTTCGCAGGCGGAGCGCAGGATCCCCGTGCAGTACGCCAAGCGCGTGGTCGGCCGTAAGGTCTATGGCGGACAGAACACCCATTTGCCCATCAAGGTCAATATGTCCGGTGTTATGCCCATCATCTTCGCGCAGTCCATCGCAAGCTTCCCCGCAACGATCTGTGCGTTCGGCGGCTGGACGACCAACTGGGCTTACCGCAATATCTTTGACAACAAGAGCGCGATCTACGCAGTGCTCTATCTGCTGCTCATCGTCGGCTTCAGCTACTTCTATGCGACGATCCAGTACAACCCCGTTGAGGTTGCCAACAACCTCAAGAAGAACGGCGGCTTCATCCCCGGCTTCCGTCCGGGTCGTCCGACATCGGATTTCATCCGCAAGGTCATCAGTAAGATCACCCTCTTCGGTGCGATCTACCTCGGCATCATTGCGGTCATCCCGATCGTCCTCGGCGTTGTGATGCAGAATACGCAGTTCTCCTTCGGCGGTACTTCCGTCATCATCGTTGTCAGCGTCGCTCTCGAGACCGTCACCGCGATCGAGGCGCAGATGATGATGCGCAACTACTCCGGCTTCCTTGAGAAATAACGGAGGCGGAGCATGAGACTGATTCTGTTGGGAGCGCCCGGCGCAGGGAAGGGAACGCAGGCGGAGATCATCTCCAAACGGCTGCAGATCCCGACCATCTCCACCGGGAACATCCTTCGGGAAGCGATCAAGAACGGTACGGAAACCGGACTGAAAGCCAAGAGTTTCATGGACAAGGGCATGCTTGTTCCCGACGATGTCATCATCGGCATCGTCCGGGAGCGGCTCGCCGCGCCGGATTGTGCGAAGGGCTATATCTTAGACGGTATGCCCCGCACGATCCCGCAGGCAGAAGCCCTTTTGGAGCAGGGCATCGAAATTGACCGTGTCGTCTCCATTGAAATCGCCGACGAGGTGATCGAGGCGCGCATGACCGGACGCCGCGTTTGCGGCACCTGCGGCGCGAGCTATCACATCGTCGCTAACCCGCCCAAGACGGAGGGCATCTGCAATGCGTGCGGCTCCGAACTGGTGATCCGCAAGGATGATACACCCGAAACGGTGCGTCATCGCTTGGAGGTCTACCACGCCGAGACCGAAGCACTCAAGGGCTTTTACGCAAAGCTCGGCAAGCTGCGTCTTGTCGAGGGTAATCAGCCCATCGAGGATGCAACTCGTGATATTATGGCGGCTTTAGGGGGATCGGAATGATCCCGGTAAAAAATGAACGTGAGATCTCCGTGATGCGCCGTGCCTGTAAAATTACCGCGGCAGCCCGTGCCTTGGCAGGGGAAATGGTAAGACCCGGCGTAACAACCAAGGAGATTGACAAAGCTGTCCACGATTTTATCGTGTCAC
>CAMAEX010000214.1:0-3291 GCA_945832065.1 uncultured Clostridia bacterium
AGTCAGAGGTCAACCTGTCGGACATCCTGCAGGATATCAAGACCATCATCAGTGGTCAGCTTCACGCCAAGCACTTGGAGCTGTACGCGGATGTCATAGATGTGACCGATGAGGATGTGCTCTGTGACAAGACCCGCCTGAATCAGGTCCTGCTGAATCTTCTGTCCAATGCCATCAAGTTTACCCCTGCAGGCGGCAAGGTGTCTGTCCGGGTGACCCAGCTTCCCGGCGCACCGGAGGGTAAGGGACTGTACGAGTTCCGGGTGAAGGACACCGGTATCGGCATGAGTGAAGAATTTGCCGAAAGAGTCTTTGAACCCTTTGAGCGCGAGCATACCTCCACCGTCAGCAGGATCCAGGGCACCGGTTTGGGCATGGCCATCACGAAGAGTATCATCGACATGATGGGCGGGACCATTGAGCTGCACACGAAGCAGGGCGAGGGCACGGAATTTGTCATCCGCGTAGCTCTGAGTATCCCGGCAGGATACCGTGCCGCCCGGAAGATCGCAGAGCCGGAAGGGTGGCAGGAGGACGAAAGCAGAAGCACGCTTTCCCGCACAAATGACGCGCTTGCCATGAAGAGCGGACATCTGCTGCTGGTCGAGGACAATGCGCTGAACCGTGAGATCGCTTTCGAGATCCTGAGCGGATATGGTTTCCGCGTCGACACCGCAGAAAACGGTGCGGAGGCGGTGGAAAAGGTATCTGCTTCCGGCGCGGGGGAATACGATCTGATCCTGATGGATATCCAAATGCCCGTCATGGATGGATATGAAGCCACCGGGCGGATCCGGCGGTTGGAACGGGACGGGCTATCTTCCATCCCGATCATTGCTATGACAGCAAATGCCTTTGATGAGGATCGCAAGGCTGCATTGGCGTGCGGTATGAATGGATTCATCTCGAAGCCGATCGACCTGAAGGAACTGATCTCCGTGCTGAATCATGTGTTGGGCGGATCACAGCGGTAGCGATTTGTTTCATTTCGTAAGAAACATGGTTGTTTTACGGTCTTCCTTGATTTTTGGATCGTCACTCAGCCGCCGCCGTAGTGGTACATATCTGTGGCTACGATTCGAAGGATCTTCACGGAGTTCTGATACTAAAAACCGATAAAATTTCACTTCAATCGGTTTTTAGTATTATAGAGCTGCCTGTTATGTGCTTTCGGGGGATTCGGCTTTCCGGGCATCGTGCTTGGCAATATACTCGATGACTTCCTGCGGCGTTATTTTTCGGCTTGCAAACTGGACATGCGCCTTTGCATAGTTTCCGGTGGCAAAGTTTATCTTGACCGTGCTCTCGTGATAGAGCGTGATTCGGCTTTCGTGGTAATCAAAGCACCAGTCGGATAAGGCGGTTGTGATGATGACCGACTGATGCAAAAAACGGCACCGGAAATGGTGCTCGGCGCATTGTTTTATCATGGAATCCCGCAATGCTTCCTCTTGCTGCCTTCTACGAAGCTCGGCGGCTGCTCTTTTGGTCAATACACGGGTATGCGCTGTTTCCTCTCCGCAGGAAGTGCATGCAAACAGAAAAACCTCCCCGATCTCCGGAAACGGCTCCGCAGGGAAAGCGAGCTGCCGCCGGATGCCGCATTGCGCACACACACATTCATAATGCCGCATTTGACATCGCTCCTCCCATAATGTATTTTACAGCGAAGCCCCTCATTCCGGAAGCAGCAATCCTTTACAGAGTAGCTCTGTTACTGCACTGTCGTTATCCGACAATACACCGGTTACCGTTTTTAAATAAACGCAAAACGCTTCGATCTCCTGCCGGTTGAGCCTCATTCTGAATTGATTGGAGCCCAATCCATCGGTGCACCAAAAGTTGATGTACATGTCAAGAGAGATATCCACATCGCGATATCCATCTCGATAAATAATTCCACCGGGCGTGCTGTATAAACGCTTTGCAACATGGAAACCGAATTCAATGTCCGGTTCAATGAAGCTCAACCTGCGATCCTCTTTCATGCTGCCGGAGAGGAGATGGTCCAATGCATCAAGCAAATTCGATACTTCACAGTTCAACAGGATATCTCCGTCGCAATCATAGTGCAGATAACTGCTGTGCAAATATAGTGAAGTCTCTACCCAGTCATCTGCCCAATCCTTTTCCGAATCAGGCGTCTTCCAGCCGCGAATTTGCAGCTGCATATCCACATCTGAAAGATTTAATCGAAGTCTCATGACATACCCTCCGGTTCAGATTAAAAATATCATTTATACTATATCACGAAAACGAACGAATCGAAAGGGTAAAAGGGTCTTCAATGAGAGATTCTTGCATTCAGCTGTCTCATCGTGCAAAAACGAACAACCAGAGCATTCAACGATCTGTATGTGCGTTAATGTCCGCTGCCTTTGTATTCGAGCGTGAAAGCCGCGTTGCGCATTGGCAAAACGATACCCTTTATACGGCAATGCGTTCTCCCTGCATCAAAGTGTGAAACAGCCGGTTTCTTTGCCGGTGATGGCGAAGGAGAACAGCGTGCTCATGCTTACTGCGGCGAAGCAGCCTGTGCGGGCGTACTCTGCGGCGTATTGCTTCTCGATCAGCTCCAGCGTTTCCCGGAGCTGCAGCATGGCGGCGAATTCGTGCTTGCAGTTGTAGCTGCAAAAGCAGGAGCAGATGAGATTGCTGATCTCGCCGTCGCGGTAGGTAAATTCCACCTCGTAGGCATCGCCGCCTTCCACGATGGCATAGCCCTTGGTGCCGTCTATGCTGATATACCGCACGCGATTATCCATGTAATAGTTTTGACCGCGCTCCGCGATGGCTGCGCTCACCTGCATTCCCTTGAGGTCCTCCAAACGGAAGGAGGTATCGTCGCTGCCGCTGGCAAATTCCTCATCCTCCTTGGCCGGTGCCTTGAACCATGTGACGACCTTGCTTGCAGGCAGCGCTGCTCGGTCGAAGGTAACAAAGTGACTGCCTGCCATGAAAAATTGCCCATGCACGGCAGTGTCTGCCACCGCGACCACGCGCTTGTAGTCGGACAGCCTGATCTTAAAATTGTAGTTGACCTCTACCACGCGTCCCCGCTGACCCTCCAGCTTGCCGTCCACATAGACCATGTCGCCGACCTGCAGGTCAAATCGGTCGTTGTAGTATGCAAGCGCCGCATTGCGCCCGGCGAATTGCACCTGCACCACCGATTTGCGCGGCTCTGCTGCCTGCTGCGGTACGGTATACGCAGCCTCCACCGACTTGCTTTCGGGACGCTCTGCCGAAAAACCGATTTTGAATGCCATTTTGATCCCCTGTCCTTTCTTT
>CAMAEX010000215.1:0-3275 GCA_945832065.1 uncultured Clostridia bacterium
CGACCTCCAGCGTGACAGGCTGGCGTGCTAACCGACTGCACCACCGGGCCAGATAATGTGGTGGGAACAACAGGGCTCGAACCTGTGACCCCATGCTTGTAAGGCATGTGCTCTCCCAGCTGAGCTATGCTCCCGAACTGTCGTTGAAGAAGTGTCATGCATCAGCGACGGTTGTTATTATACACACACCCCCCCCATTTTGTCAAGCATTATTTCGAAAATTTTTGAATTTTTTTCTGTACGCTTTTAAAGCGTCAAAAGAAGCGTCTGAAGCTCCTGCGGAGAGAACTCATAGACATTGTCACAAAACTGGCATTCGACGCGGATGGGCTTCTGCTCCTCCACCAGCTCCTGAAGATCCTTCTTGCCGATTGTGACCAAGGTTTGCATGACCCGCTCACGGCTGCAATAGCACCGGTATTCCACCGGCGTAGTCTCTAAGAATTCCGTTTCGAAATCCGCCAGCACGCGGCGCAGGATCTCCTCGGGAGAAAGTCCCTCGTCCAGCATCGGCGTAACCGCACCGGCTTTTTGAATGCCTGCCTCCAGCTTGTCGATCACCTCGTCCGGTGTGCCGGGCAGAAGCTGAATCAGATAACCGCCTGCAACCTTCACGCTTTGGTCGGTATCGACGAGGACACCCAGTGCGCATGCCGTCGGCGTCTGCTCGCTCTGTGCAAAATACGCCGTCACATCGTCGGCGATCTCGCCCGAGACGAGCGCGACACTGCCGATATAAGGCTCCTTCATTTGCAGGTCGCGAATGACCGTCAGCATGCCCTCCTTGCCCACCGCCGCGCCGACATCGAGCTTTCCCGCGTATTTTTCCAGCAGGGTGATCGACGGGTTATGCACATAGCCGCGCACGTTCCCCGTTGCGTCCGAGGTGGCAAGGATGGTGCCGAGCGGTCCGCCACCCTTGACTTGCAGCGTCAGCGCACCGTCTTCGACCTTTTGCAGATTGCCCATCATCGAGGCAGCCGTCAGCACACGTCCGAGTGCCGCCGTCGCAGTCGGCGTGGTTTTATGAATATTACGTGCGCGTTCCACCAAATTGGTGGAGGAGATCGCCATTGCCTTGACAAAGCCATCCTTTGTGATGGCGCGCACGATATGATCCTGTATCATTCCCTTTTCTCCTTCCATGCTGCAAAATAGATGCGCTGCTCCGCGGCGTTCGGTGCCTCCATGCGTCGGTCGCCGTAGCACGCGACGCGGGCAAAGCCCGCCTCCTGCAGCCATTGTCGCAAGATAAGTGGGTCATAGGCATATTCGCAATGCTGCTCAAAGCTGCGCTCCCACAATGCGCCTTGCTTGCGGAACAGGTCAATGCCGTAATAGCAGCAGTTCTCCGCCTCGTCAAACTCCGCACGCCAGACGCAGTAGCTTTCCTCGTTCTCGTCCAAAAAAACCTGTCCGTCCAAAGCGCGCAGCTTTTGCGGCGTGTTGATATCGAAGAGGAAAACGCCGCCGTCCTTCAGTGCTCGATATACCCGAGAGAAGGTCTGACGACAGTCCTCCGGCTCTGTCAGATAATTGAGGCTGTCGAGTAGGCAGAGCACCGCGTCCACCGGTTCGGGCAGGCGCAGGCGCTGCATCGGCTGGCAGATAAAATAGGGCGGATTTTTCGTAAGCTTCGCTGCCTTCCCCGCCGCCTCCGTCAGCATTTCCTCGGAAATATCCGCACCTAACACGCGGTAGCCGCGTTCGGCAAGCAACAAAGACATGGAGCCGGTACCGCAGGCAAGGTCAAGCACCGTCGCCGGGTATCTGTCCGCCTGATGCAGTATCGCCTCCAAAAAGTCGAGGATCGCCGGGTAGTCGATATCCGTTGTCAGACCGTCATAGGCGGCTGCCAACGAGCCATAGGCGCTCATTCCCGCTCCTTCAGGCGCTCAAAGGTCAGCTCATAAGCCCCTTCGCCGTTGACAAGGCTGCGGTTAACACGGCTGATGGTCGCAGAGCTTGCCTTTGTTGCCGCGAGAATGTCGTTGTAAATCATGCCGGAATGCAGCATTCTCGCAACCTCATAGCGCTGCTCCATGGCATTCAGCTCCGCCTGCGTGCAAAGATCCAGAAAAAAGCGGTGAAACTCCTCCGGCGTTTGCAGAGTCGTCAGTGCGCGATACAGCTCACAATCCGCATTGGAGCGTTTATTCCGATTATTCATGGCTGTCCCTCCGTATGCTTGCATTTAAAGTTATTATAGCAAGCTTCTTCAAGAAAGTAAAGCGCAAATCCTCACTTTCGTGAAAAAAAGAGGGCTGCCTTGCAGCCCTCGAAAGCGTATGCGATTTACTTGTTGAAGATCTCAAAGATCTTGTCGATATCGTCAATGTCCGAGTTGACTCTCGAAGCCGGCGTGTCAACGGGCTTGGGCGCAGCAGTGCTGACGGAGGAGTAGATTCCCTTCGTTTCAGTCTTCTTCTTTTCATCGAAGCCGGTGGCGATCACGGTCACGCGCATCTCGTCTTCAAATTCCTCGGAGAAGGTTGCGCCGAAGATGATATTCGCCTCGGGGTTAGCCGCTTCCATAACGATATTCGCAGCGGTTTCCACATCGTCCAGACCGAGATCGGCAGAGCCGGTGACATTGATGAGGACGCCGGTCGCGCCGTTGATAGAGGTCTCAAGCAGCGGGCTTGCAACAGCCGCCATGGCAGCCTGCTCTGCCTTCTCTCTGCCCGAAGCCGTGCCGACACCCATATGCGCGCGGCCCGCATTCTTCATAATGGAGGAGACATCGGCAAAGTCGAGGTTGATGATAACACGGTCAGAGTACCCGACCAACTCGGAGATCGAGGTGACTGCCTGCTTCAGAACATCGTCCGCGATACCGAACGCGTTGGCAAAGGTAATCTTCTGATCGGTGACATACTTGAGGCGATCATTTGGGATGATAATCAGCGAATCGACCTTATCCGACAGCGCGGCAATGCCTGCCTCTGCCTGCTTCATGCGGTTCGCACCCTCGAACTTAAAGGGCTTGGTCACGACGCCGACGGTCAAAATGCCCGCCTCATGCGCCAGATCCGCGATGATGGGCGCTGCGCCTGTGCCGGTACCGCCGCCCATACCTGCGGTGATAAAGACCATATCGGTGCCCTCCAGAACCTTGGAGATCGCCGCACGACTCTCCTCTGCGGACTTCTTGCCGATCTCGGGCTTGGAGCCTGCGCCCATGCCGCCGGTCAGCTTCTCGCCGATCTGGAGCTTGTTCTCACAGAGGGACTTGTTGAGATCCTGCTTATCTGTATTGACAGCGATATATTCCA
>CAMAEX010000216.1:0-3262 GCA_945832065.1 uncultured Clostridia bacterium
AAGCGGCGACCGCCTCGGCTGCCTTGATGTGCTCGCCGTCCTTGAGGTACTTGACGATCTCGACCGCCTCACGGGTGCCGACGACGACATTCCACTCGGGCAGCTTGTCCTGAATTTCGCCCTTCATGACGGCGACCTTGCCGGGGATGACGAGGGTGCGGTTATTGATCTTGCCCGCAATGTCGAACTCGTCAAAGAACTTCTTGACGGTGGAGGAGGAGAACTTGCCTGCCGCCCATGCGGTCAGGACGGACATACCGGAAGCGTCCGTGATGAGCAGGTTGACGGGGACGTTGGAGCGCTCGATCTCGCCGGAGACGAGGAAGTAGGTCAGCGCAAAGTCCACCGTCATCAGGCAGGGATCGTCCGGGGTCGCGCCGTTCATCGGGTAGATGCCGGGGGCGACCTTCATGGGCTTCTGCGGGTCGGTGTAGATGTTCTGACGCAGACCGTACAGCGGGAGGGCTTCGGCGTAGGACATCTGCTCCATGACGAGGATGGAGCCGTATTTCAGCGTGAACATGGCGGCAAGGGCGGTCTGCAGATGGATGTCGCCCTTGGCGAGCTTGGCGAGGTTGACGATGGAGGGATAGCCGAAGGTGCGGTCGCCGTCCTTCAGGGCGGTGCGGCGCACGAGGACGGCGTTCGCCAGCGTCTCCTTGGCGGTCTTGCCGGTCACATCGAGGATCAAATTCTTATTGCCTGCGGCTTCAAGCTTGGAGACGGTGTCATGCAGCTCGGCAAGGCTCTCGCCCTTCACGCCGAGGACAACGCCCGCTTCCGTGGCAAGAGCGCTCATCTCCGCGAAATTCTCCGCGTTCGCGCCGTTGAGGATGGGCTTGGAATCCTTGCACAGCTCGAGCGCCTTCTTTGCGCACTCGGTGCATTCGCAGTCGAGAATCAGGGTTCTGCCGGTTGCCATTGCCTTCTTGACAAGGTCTTCCCACTTGCCCGCGGAATCCTTGGAGCAGTGGACAAGGACGAACTCGACATACTCGCGTTCGCCGATGCGCTCGTAATCGACCTTCTGCATATCGGCAAGCTTCTGATCGACCTCCGCGTCCTCCATGCAGGTGCAGACGGGAACGGCGAAACGGTTGCGGGAGACGAGGGTCTTCTCGTGGCGGAACAGGACAGTCTCGCCGCCAAGCTTGATGTCGTCGCCCACCGTGATGGTCTTCATGGGAGGCGCAGTGGCCTCTGAGAGCTTCGCGATGGCGTCCGGGGAGAAGTACGGACACTTATCCAGCGCCACCGCGCCCTGTGCGACCTTCATGCAGAACGCCATACAGGTGGGGCTGCCGCATTCCTTACAGTTCTTCTTGGGGGAGAGCTTGAAAATATCTAAGCCTTTCAGTGCCATAGTTGTTTCCTCCTTCCGGTCAGACCAGCGCTTCGATCATGTCGGCAATCGCCTTGATGGCAGCGGGGTGCCGCATGATGACAGCGTCGGAGCCGCCTGCCAGACAAGCCGAGGCGGTGGTGATCTCCATCTCAATGCCGCGCTCCTCAGCGTCGCCCCACTCGGGCATATCCGCTTCGGACATGATGGACTCCTTGACGCCCCACGCTTCGGTGGAGACGGGGGTCATGATGGGCATCTGGAGCTGGTCGTCGCTCTGCGCCAGAGCAGCGGCGCGGATGCGGTCGAGGGTGGAAGCGACATACTCATAGCCGTAGCCTGCGGCGGCGGAGCCTGCGTTCATCACGATGGACGAGGGGGCGACGCCGAGCTGGGTCATGAGGACATTGAGCTGCTTTGCGAGGTTGATATCGACGGCGGATTCCGCGCCGACCTTCTGACCGTAAGCCAGCGCGGCGGACGCGCCGACGGTCTTGTAGTTTTCCTCACGGGCAGAGAGGACGAGGATGTTCTTGCCCTGCAGCGCCTCGGAGATCTTGGTGAACAGCTCCGCGTCCTTTTCGATGTTCTTGCAGCCCATGATGACGAGGGGCAGCTCGGTCGCTGCCGCGACGGACTTTGCGATCTCGACGCACTCCTCGACGGACTTATTCTCGCCGTTGGGATCGGCGCCCTCGAGATGCAGGCAGATAAAGGATGCGCCGTGCATCGTCTCAACGCGCTTTGCCATTTCGGCGGGCGTGGTGCAGCCTGCGTAGAATTCCTGCAGGCCCTTTTGCGGATAAGCCGCGATGCCTGCGTCGGTGATCTCTACGCCGATCTTCGGCGCGTTCTCGATGGGGGCGTCGAAGGAGTAGAAGGGCAGGACGTTCACGCCGCCGAGCTTGCAAGCCTTGTCCCCTGTGCCGAGGGTGACAGTGGCGATCGACGAGGTAAATGCCTGCGTTTTGGGTTCAAAAGCCATGGGAATACCTCCTGAATTTGTTTCGGTCAGCGCCAAAAACGCCGCCCGTGATTTACGATAAGGGAAAGCTATGTAGGGGCGGCTATCAGCCGCCCGCCTTTTCGATTCAGAAAATGCTCTGTAGGGCGGGGACATGTCCCCGCCGTCTGCGAAGCGGCAGACGGTACAGGGGAACAGGTTCGTACACATTTGGTAGTTCCTGCACCGGCGCGCCGAGGTCGTTAGCGCAGCCGTTCGCGACGAAGGAGCGTTACGGATGCGGCGTGCCCCTTGCGGGTATTGCGGGTGCGCGCCCTACGGTGGGGCGCGTTCGACGGTCGTAGGGCACGACCACCGGGCGTGCCGACCGCGAAGCGGCAGATGGTACAGACGAGCAAGTCTGTACGCAGTCCGTAGTTTCTGCACGAGATTGCCACGGGCGCAGAGCGCCCTCGCAATGACGTGGACGGGCAGTTCCTACACGCGGCTTACGGCTGCCTCCGCCCTACAAAGACGTTTTTTACAGCGAAAGCTGCTTCAGCAGCGCGTGAAGTGCCTGCTTCATGGGGCTGGAGTCGGGGAGCTTGGAGCTGGGTCTGCCGTCGCAGTCGGCTTCATATACCGCCTCGTCCTGCGGCAGCACGCCCAGCAGATTGAGCTTCTGCGCCGCGATCTCCTCCTTCACGCCCTCGGACAGAACGCCGTTCGGGGCGCGGTTGACGATCAGGCGCATGGTGGTCGGCTTCAGATTCAGCTCCTGCACCATTTCTGCGATCCTGCCGACCGCCTGAATGCCTCTGCGGGAGCAGTCCGACACCAGCAGCAGCGTGTCCACATGGGGCAGTGTGCCGCGGGCGATGTGCTCCATGCCGGCCTCGTTGTCGATGACCGTGTAGCGGTAGTTGCCCACATACTTGTCCACCTGCGTCTTGAGAATGCCGTTGACATAGCAGTAG
>CAMAEX010000217.1:0-3252 GCA_945832065.1 uncultured Clostridia bacterium
GGAGAGTAAACCATCGTAGGATCAAACCAATAGACGAAAGGCGGTGGCAGGCCTGAACCGCACCCCGTCAAGTGGACAGTGAAAAAATAGGCTCTATGTCAATAGTTGGGGTAGAGACAAAAACAAATAATTGCAAGTCGTGTCGGAGAGAAATCTCCGGCACGATTTTTATGAGATATGAAACAATTCCCGGGGATCATCCCCGCGGAGCTGGAATACCGGGCAAAGCTTGTGGAGCTGCATTACTCCTGCGATTTGGGATTGCTGCATAAGTTTTTATCGGAAGCGGATGAAAGCAAAACGAACGATAGCCATGCGATCGCTTCTGCGAGGCTCAAACACGAGTTTACGGATACGGATCAAACGAATTTCTCCGGCATCCGGACACGGGCGCCGGAGTTGCTTCATGCACATACGAAGGAAATGGAAGAAAAATACGGGAAACAAAAAACAGTGTCCAATGGATGATTGCAGCAAATTCAAATTTGCCGAATCGAAGCATTGCACGGAAAGGAGACCGTCTTGGCATGAAAGATCGCGCATACATTGCAATCGACCTCAGGAGCTTTTATGCTTTGGTGGAGCGCCGAGAGCGGGGACGCGATCCCGGAATTCATAAAAATGCTGCTTCCGGAGTTCCGGGGGCAGCATTGCTATGCTCTGTTCGGTTTGGCGCTTGCCTCGATGCATTCCGTGATGGATAAGCTGTCCCGCGTTACCTCGCACGGCAGATACAGGATATGGACACCCGCTGCGCTTGCCTCTGCCAATGCCGTTCCGAATTCCGGATGGGTGGCCATGTTCGGAAGCACCTGCCGCACCTTCGGCATGGCGATGACAAAGGCAATATAGCACCCGTAGCCCTCCGGTACCGCCGCCGCCAGCTCCCGAAGGTGCTTTACACCCCTTTCCGTCGGCGCATCGGGAAAATAGCCGATGCCGTCCATTTCAAGGGTGCAGCCCTTGATCTCCATCAGGATCTTTCTTCCCGAACATTCCAAATAAAAATCGACCCGGGAGGCGCCGTAGGTGTATTCCGGCCGGATCAGCGCCGCATCCCGAAACGGCGCAGGGCGGGTTTCCAGCCATTCCTTTACCGCTTGATTGGGGGCTTGGCTGTCAATATTCACCCAGCCGAGACCTGCTTTGTATACCGCGATCAGGTCGTATTGGGTCTTGCGGTTTGGGTTGTCCGATTTGCAGAGCATCACATCGCTCCCGGGCAGCAGAAGCTCTTTGCAGCGGCCGGTGTTTTTGACATGGACGGTTTCAGCCTTGCCGCCTATTTCCACCTGCGCCACAAACCGGTTTTGGCGGGAGATGAATTTTGCGGGTGTGGTATTTCTGTATTTCATAGCATGATCTCCAAAAAGCATATCTCCGGTACTGCCCTTGCGCGGCGGTACCGGAGTTTTTTTATTTCTCTTCAACACCACAGGAATGATATCGAACGCTCCCCGCAATCCACATGCGATGGGGTCCTTGATGGATTTTTCATCAAGGATCGTTTTGTTCTGCCTTGCTTAACCGCTCCTTGAGCAGCCGGGCAGCCGTATGGGCGTTATGCAGGTATAAGCAGGTAAAGGTTCCCGCCTTCGTTCGAATCCTCAGATTCAACGGCGCTTCTGTTGCAGCAACTTCCACAACCTCGGCAATCGGAACGACAAATCGCTTTGGCTCCGCCAGCTCGCTTTCGAAGCTTGTCCCCTCAACCCCTGCCTCCGTAATCAGGAGGTTGCTTACCTTCAGATTTTGAAGCAGGAGCGCATACTCCTTTTTCTTTTTTATCTGCCATAGGAAGGCGACAACATCTATCACCAAGACGATCAGATAGCCGATGATCAGCAGCGGCGCGTGCTTCATCAGCTTCTGAAAGCCCAATTTTGACACACACCAGTAGATAAAAAAGACAAAACAACCGAACAAGATCACCTGACTGACCTGCGTGGTAAAGCACTTATGCTCCTTCCGGTATACCTCGCCGATCAGCTCTTCGCTGACACGAAATTTTTGTTCCATACTGTATCCCCCATTTCATTTGTTTTTTAAGGAAGCTCTGAATAAATCTGCAAGAGCGGTCGGCAAAAGATCCGCCGAGCGCTGCAGCCGATTTGTTCAGAGGTTCCTTAATTCTTTGCCTCGTCCCGTATTCTCGCCACGGCAATGCACGCCAGTAGGATGCCAAGGACGGATGCGCCGACGCAGATCCAAAAGAAAACCGTTGCCGAGAATACCGGGTATATGGCACCCTTGCAGTACCGGTTATAAAAATAGCTGTATGTAGCAAGCGCGCAGCCGCCGCTGCAGAAAAGCGTCATACGGACGAAGGAAAGCAGCCTGTACTGCTGCAAAACGCTTTCGTTTGAAACGGAGATTCCTGCCAAAATCGGCGAAATCACCGCGCAGGCAACCGACAGGACAATGGTCAGGGCATCCATGTCAACAATAAAAAAGTCATGACTGATCTCCCATGTACACATCGGAAAAAAGGAGCACAAACCTGCAGCAATAGCGCAGATCAAGATCAATACCGGGAGCCCCCTCAGCGGATCCCTGCGCTGCCATTGCGACGGTGCGGATTTCCGCGCCGCAGCGGCTCCGGTTTCGGCGGTGCGTTCCGGCACAGCCTCCGTGTCGATCGGCTGTTCCGGCGCCGCCTCCTGCGCCGCAACGGGGAGCTTGATCGGCTTTTCGTGCGTCGGCTCTGCAAAGGAGACGCCGCAGTGCCAGCAACGGGTACGGTTTGCAGGCATCCCCGCCTGACCGCATTGCGGGCAGGTCAGCTTGCCCTGTTCAAGGAACGGATGAACAAAGTTGTCACTCATTTGAATACCTCACTCCATATTGCATATTTCTTCGTACGCTCGCACATTGATCCACATCACCGGACGAATGCCAAGCCCAACGAAATACTGCGGCTCATCCGTAACGGGATAGCGTACACCGCCGTCCACCCCGACATACACATCGTGGGAGCCGCCGCAATAACGATCCCAGCTCGGGCGCAGCCACCATTCGGCGGTGCCGTTGTTTGTCAAAAGCCCTTGCGCGGCGGCACCGGAGCATTTTTGTTTTTCGGGGAGCGATACGGCAAAGAAAAGCTTTACCAAATGACGAGACTTGATCAGCGCCCCGGTAAAAACCATGACAAGGCTTGCCGTATCACCATAAGGATTATATCGAACGCTCCCCGCAATGTCATACCAATCACCAATTAAAATGTGCAACGCACATTTTAATTGCGATACCGTG
>CAMAEX010000218.1:0-3236 GCA_945832065.1 uncultured Clostridia bacterium
CCACCACAGGAGTGTGGCAGCGTTCCTCGTTTGCAAATTTGCCGTTGCACTGCCAAATGGTGCGACGGTACTAGTCGGTGGAGTGCCATACCTTGGGACCGAAGAAAGCACCGCAGTCCTCGCAGACCAGTTTGGCTGAAAAAACGCTCTTTCCACTGTAGGCTTTGCCCAGGGTCTTCCGTCTGGCGAACTCTGCCTGCACCTGCTCCCATTCGTCCGGCTCAATGATGGCGGGATGACTGCCAGTCACATAATACTGCGGAGCTTCGCCCTCGTTGGGCTTCATTTTCTTTTCCAGAAAATCCACCGTAAACTTCTTCTGCAGCAGCGCAGAGCCTTTGTACTTCTCGTTCCGGAGGATGCTCTCCACGGTGGCCCGCTGCCACACGGTTTTCTTGCCGGGAGTGGGGATTCCCTCCTCCGTCAGCATAGCGGCAATGGCGTTGGTGGATTTCCCCTTGAGAAAATCACGGTAGATATGCCTGACGATCTCCGCTTCCTCCGGCACAATCTCCGGCAGGCCGTCGGCACCTTTGCGGTAGCCGAGAAGCTGAACAAATAATTTCAGGCGCATGCCAGGCTCTGGCATGCGCCTGAAATCGTATAGCCGCTGTTTTGCGCGGCGTCTGCATGTCCGCCGCGGCATCCTTCGTCCGGGAGCGCAGGTGCGCGCCGTCCTCCTCCGACATAACGGCAGCGACGCGGCGCGTGACCGCTGCGGTTCCGTCTGGTCGTGGGCATTTTCCGGCACAGTTTGCAGCGAAACAGCAATGCAGGGCGGGAGCTTTGTGTATATTGCCCAAATTGCCGCGCAGAATGTTGTGCAATTAGGTATATTGCAAACAGCTTGGAAGTGTGCTATTATTTTAGCATACAGTTGGTATACCAATAGAATACAAGAGAACGCGGCGTTTCATTTGGTTTTTTGTGAAGGAACACTGCGTATGGAAAGGAACGCACGACAGGAGGTATTTTTAATGGATGGAAAGATGAAGGCGATCGTTGCAACCGCACCGAATGAATATGGCATCCAGATGGTAGACATTCCGAAACCCGGCTATGGCGAGGTCCTTTGCCGTGTGCGCTCTGTTTCGATCTGCGGTTCTGACCCCGGACTGTTTGAGGGGCATTACGATTATCTTGGCTGGCCACCTCAGTATCCGTTCATCTTCGGTCATGAATGGGCAGGCGAGGTCGTCGAGCTGGGTGAGGGCGTTGGCACTCTGAAAGTCGGCGACCGTGTAGCAGGAGAAGCACACAGCGGCTGCGGCGTCTGCGCCAACTGCAAGCAGGGCTTCTATACGCTTTGCCTGAACTATGGAAAAAACGAAAAGGGAAACCGTCATTACGGCTTTACGACCAACGGCGCCTATGCCGAGTATGGTGTGTTTACCGCAAAGTCCTGCGAGATCATGCCGGACGAGGTCAGCTTTGATGAAGCGACCATGTGCGACACGGCAGGCGTTGCCCTGCAAAGCCTGCGCAATGCTGCGCTGACGGCAAATGAATACATTGCCATCTACGGCCCCGGGCCAATCGGCAACCTTGCCATGCAGATCGCAAACGCCCGCGGCGCAAAGACCATTATGATCGGGAGAGGCGCGCGCCTTGCTCTGGCGAAGCGCGATGGCGCGCTCCACTGCATTGATTACACAAAGCAGGACCCCGTCACCGAAATCATGAAGCTTACGGACGGACTCGGCGCAGATGCCGCAATTGAGGCGGCGGGAACTCCCGATGCGCTCCATAACGCCATCTCCTGCCTGCGCAAGAACGGCCGCGTGAGCTGTATCGCCCTGCACAAGAACCCCGAAGCTTCGGTCCCGATCAATGACATCGTCTGCAAGCAGATCCATGTCAACGGTTCCCGTGCGAATCCGTACTGCTCCAAGGAAGTGCTGCAGATGCTCAAGGAGAAGAAGATCGATACCAAGGATCTGATCACACATACTTTTGATATGGAACAGATCCATGAGGCGGTCGAGCTTTTTGAAAACCGCCGTGACGGTGTGATGAAGGTCGTTATCCACGTGTAATGCAAACCACAAGGCAGCATAGCTGCGCCGCTATGCACGATCCCCGGTACATAGGCTCTGACCGTTGAAGCAGAGCTTATTATAAAAAAACAAAAACCAAAGGAGAGAACGAAAATGAAAATCAGAAGAATCCTCGCATTGATGCTCGTCCTCGCGTTTGCCGCCTGCCTCTTTGCCGGCTGCAGCAATGACAAGAACACCCCCGGTGATGATCCCTCGACCTCCGCTCCGAACAGCAGCAACAGCGCGCCCGGCTCCGGCGACGTTGAAAACAAGCGTGTCGTTCTGCTTGTCAAGAAGCTCAGCAGCTCCTACTGGACCGACCTCGTCGACGCCGTGCAGAAGCAGTGCGACGAGTACGGCTGGGAGCTGGATGTTCTCTGCCCCGTTACCGCAGACAGCAACGAAGAACAGATCGAGCTGCTTCAGCAGTCTCTGCTGGATCCTCCCGACGTCTATCTGATCGCGCCTGCGGATGCAAGCGGAATTGCGCCTGCCATTGAGGAGATCAATGATGCAGGGATCCCCATCATTTGTGTTACCAATAAGATCGCCGAAGGCTGCGGGGACTATGTCACCTATGTCGGCGTGCAGTACTACGACATCGCGGCGAATGCTGCCTCTGCCCTTGTTGAGCACCTTGGCGGCAACGGCAAGATCCTCTTTATCGAAGGCACGACCGGCTCCTCCACCAGCATTGATATCAACGACGGCGCAAAGAGCGTATTCAATGCGGAAGCCGGAATCGAGATCCTTGACAGCCAGCCGGCAAACTATCAGCGTTCCGAGGCGCTGACCGTCACGCAGAACCTCCTGCAAAAGTACGATGATGTCGATGCGATTTTTGCTTCCAACGGTGAAATGGCGCTTGGCGCAGCGGAAGCGGTCCGTCAGGCCGGCCGGGAAAAGGAGATCGTTGTCACCGCACTGAACTGCTCGCAGGAGATCGTACAGGCAATTATTGACGGCAAGCTCCTTTTCACTGCCGATGATGTGGCATGGAAAATGGGACAGCAGTCGGTCGTTGCGGCGCATGATTACTTCAGCGGCGTGACGCTCGACAAGGAACTGATGCAGGATTGCGTCATTGTGGACGAAAGCAAGCTGGACGAATACAAGGAAATGTACGGCATCCAATAAGCGGCTTCATACCAATCACCAATTAAAATGTGCAACGCGCATTTTAATTGCGATACCGTG
>CAMAEX010000219.1:0-3210 GCA_945832065.1 uncultured Clostridia bacterium
AACCCGCATAAATACTGGGGTTTTCTTACTTGTCGTTCGGTAAGGACTTCATTGTTGGGAAGAAGATGACCTCGCGGATGGTGGCGCTGTTGGTTAGGAGCATGACGCAGCGGTCGATGCCGATGCCGAGTCCTCCCGTGGGGGGCATGCCGTATTCCATCGCGTTGATGTAATCCTCGTCCATCATGCCCGCCTCTTGGTCGCCGCGCTCGCGCATTTCGACCTGCTTGCGAAAGCGCTCACGCTGATCCAGAGGATCGTTCAATTCGGAGAAGGCGTTGCCCATCTCACTATGGCAGATAAACAGTTCAAACCGCTCGGTCAAACGCGGATCCTTCGGGCTGCGCTTAGCCAGCGGGGAGACATCGACGGGGTGCATTGTGATGAAGGTCGGCTGGATCAGCTTTTCCTCCACATGACGGTCAAAGCACTCATAGAGGAAGTTGCCCCAAGTATGCTCCTTGTCCGCGCCAAGCTCAACGCCGACGCTTCTTGCCAATTCTTCTGCCTCCGCGTCGGTCGTTACAGACATAAAGTCCACGCCGAGATACTTCTCTACCGCCTCAGCCATCGTCATTCTTGGCCAGCCCGGCGTCAGGTCAATCTGTTCACCCATCCACTCGAGCTGATAGGTGCCGAGGATTTCCTTGGCAGCAGACGACAGCAGCTCCTCAAAGAGATCCATCATGTCGTTAAAGTCGGCATACGCCTGATAAAGCTCAACCGTGGTAAACTCCGGGTTATGACGGGGATCCATGCCCTCATTGCGGAAAATTCTGCCGATCTCATAGACGCGGTCAATGCCGCCGACGATCAGGCGCTTCAGATTCAGCTCGGTTGCAATACGAAGGTACATATCAATATCCAGCGTATTATGGTGTGTCACGAACGGTCTTGCGGTCGCGCCGCCGGAGATGGTATTCAGAACGGGTGTTTCGACCTCCATATAACCGCGGCTGTCAAGGTAACGGCGGACATGGGTGATAAACTTCGAGCGCACCTCGAAATTGCGGCGCACCTCAGGATTGACGATAAGATCAACATAGCGCTGACGGTAGCGTGTCTCCACATTGGTCAGACCGTGGAATTTATCGGGCAGCGGAAGCAGCGCTTTGGACAGCAGCGTTACCTGATGGACGCGGACGGAGATCTCGCCGCGCTGCGTGCGGAATACATCGCCGTTCACGCCGACAATATCTCCGATATCGAGTTTACGGCAAGCTTCAAAATTTGCCTCGGCCATTTCGTCAAATTTCAGGTAGAGCTGAATGCGCCCCGCCGCATCCTGCAAGTCGCAGAAAATAACCTTTCCCATGCCGCGCTTGCTCATCAATCTGCCTGCAACCGCGACGGCTTTGCCCTCCATTTGCTCAAAATTTTCCTTAATACAGCCGCTGTTGGAATCAACGGCAAAACGGGTGCGCGCAAAGGGATCGTTCCCCTCTGCCTGAAGCTGCGCAAGCTTTTCTCTGCGAATCTTGACCTGATCGACAAGAGAAAGCTCCTCTTGCGGTACAAACTTAGCCATATTTCTCTCCTATTTCTATTTCCGTTCTCAGCGTTCCACTGCAAGAATTTCAAACTTTACGATACCCGCAGGCGCTTCTACCTCGACGATGTCGCCGATGCACTTGCCGAGCATCGCCTTGCCGAAGGGGGAATCATCGGAAATACGCGCTTCCATCGGGTTTGCCTCCTGTGAGCCGACGATGGCATAGACCGCGTTTTCGTCAAACTCCAAATCACGCACCGTGACTGTGCAGCCAAGTCCGACGACGCCCTGCGCGTCAGCGTCGGTGGTCTCATCAAACACGACCGCGTGCGAGAGGATATTCTCGATCTCGGCAATACGGCCGTAGAGCTTTGCCTGCTCGTTTTTTGCCTCGTCATATTCGCTGTTTTCCGAAAGATCGCCAAAGGAACGCGCTTCCTTGATCTGCTCCGCGACTTCCTTCTCGCGGGTCGTTTTCAGATAGTTCAGCTCCGCCTCCAATTCCTTCAAGCGTTCCCTTGTCAACTTAAATTCTTTTGCCATGCCGAATCCTCCAATATTACAAATTATCCAATAGATTATAGAAGATGGATAACCCATCTGTCAAGCTTTTTTCTGTCAATTCTCCGCCAATGCTGTAATTGCGGCTTGAAGCTGCGCGTCCTCCGCCTTGTCCAGCGTCTCATAATAGATCGCGAGGTAGGTCTCCTGATCAACCTCGACAGGGATATCCGGCGTGACGCCGACCCCTGCAAGGGTGACACCGTTCGGGGTCTGATAGTGTCCCGTAGAGATGGCAATCGCAGAACCGTCACTCAGGCGGAAGGTCTGCTGATAGTTCGCCTTGCCGCAGGTCTGGGCACCGACGACCACGGCGGCTTCATACTCCTGCAACGCGGCGGCGAAGAATTCCGCAGCGGAATAGGAATCCTCGTTGACCAGCACCGCCATCGGAATATCCAAATAAGAGGCTTCGGAATAGTCTACCTCTTCTCCGCCCTTATAATCCACGGAGCGGAAAAGCGGCCCCTCCGGAAGCAGGTAATCCAGCACCTCGACAAGCTCATGCTTATAGCCGCCCGGATTAAAGCGAAGATCAAAGATCAGCGCCTTTGCGCCTTGCCCCACCAGCTCCTCGATCGCAGCAATCGTATCCCTGGCACAGTGGGAGTCAAAGTTGTTGATCTTGATATAGCCGTCGCCGCTTTCCAGCAGCTCGTACACCACGACCTCCGTCTCAACGACTTGACGGGTGATTGTCACATCGAATCGCGATCCGTTGCGCTCGATGGTAATGGTCACATCCGTCCCCTCCTCGCCGCGCACGTTCTGCTGTGTGCCCTTCATGCCAAGCTCCGTCACCGATACTCCTTCGACTGCTGCAACCAGGTCATCGATCTGCAGTCCCGCCTGCTCGGCAGGGCTGTTATGCGTGACCGAGATGATGCGGAGCAATCCCGTCTCCTCATCCTCCTCAATGGTGACGCCGATACCTACATAGGCGTTATTGCTCTGCTCCATATAGGCATCATATTCATCTGCGCTGATATAATAGCTCCAACGGTCACCCATCGACGAGATCGTTGCTTCCGCCAAATAGTCTCCGAGCTGATCCTCCGTGTAGTCATCTACATAATAAGTATCAATGATCGCAAGGATCTCAGCGACCTTATCCGCATAGTCCAACCCCCGCACTGGGCTGTCCGTCGTTTCCTCCG
>CAMAEX010000220.1:0-3192 GCA_945832065.1 uncultured Clostridia bacterium
CATCCGTAACGCTCCTCCGTCGCGAACGGCTGCGCAGCCACGACCCCGTTGGGGTCTCGCAATGACATGGAGGGAAGATTTGTACGCAGTCGGTAGTTCCTGCACCGGCGCGCCGAGTCGTCGCGCCCTACGGCGAGGGTGCGTTCCATATTCGTAGGGCACGACCACTGGGCGTGCCGACCGCGCAAGCGGCAGACAGTACAGACGAACAAATTTGGATACAGTCGGTAGTTCCTGCACGAGATTGCCACGACCCCGTTGGGGTCTCGCAATGACATGAAGGGAAGATTTGTACGCAGTCGGTAGTTTCTACACGCGGCTTAGGACATGTCCCCGCCCTACAAGGGGGTTTGTGAAAATGACATGGGAAGGGAGCTTGGACGCAGTCGATAGTGCCTGCACCGGGCGGCTGATAGCCGCCCCTACGGCGTTTGGGGAGGGTCAGCGCTTTTGCAGGACGATTTGGATGAAGTTCAGGTATTTGCCGCCGCCGGCTTGCATCGCTTTGCGGTCGCCGACGGCGTATTCGTTTTCCTGCTGCAGCCAGTCTGCCCAGACCTCCTCGTTGGACTCCATCTCGCGGACGGAGACGATCTCCGCGCCCTTGCATTGGCGAACCATAGCCGTCCAATAGGCAACATCATGCAGATAGTCAAGCTGTTCCGGTGCCCATGACAGCAGCAGCTCGGCGGGCAGCCGGTCGTGGCAATCCTGCTTCATGCCGGGGATCGCAATGTAGATGTAGCCGCCGGGCTTGACAAAGGGCAGCAGCTTGGTGTCCAGATATTCCGGGTCGCGCCCGAAATAGTTGTAGGAGTCGGTTGTGACAACGGCACCAAAAAAATCGGCTTCGAAGGGAAGCGCCGCAGCGTCTGCCTTGACGGGGACGATCTGCTCGTCCGTCAGACCCATCTCGCGGAAAAACCTGCGGTTTTCCTCCGGGTCGCTCCACAGGTCGGCGGCATAGACCTTGTAGCCGTATTCCTTCGCCATAAAGACGGAGGTCAAGCCCTGTCCGCTGCCGAGGTCGCAGACGGCGGCGCCCTTGGGGATCCTGCTTTCCCGCAGCAGCTCCTCCGTCAGCTTGATCGGGTTCGGGCCCATGATCTTTGCCATGAGTGCGGGGGTGTCGTATTTTTGACTGAGAATGTATTTCATTCGGGTTTCCTCCTTTGAATTTAGAGAATAGAGAATAGTGAATAGCGAAACGGCGCGTGTTATGGTTTGGGGAGGGACTGCGTGAAGCGTTCCAAATGCCGGTCTGCCTGCGCCAGGACGGGGGCTTTGTCCGCCGCGCCGTCGTAGATGCTGTAGAGCAGGAAGATCGGCCCATACAGCGCCAAGGCGAGCTGCCGCGCCGCTTCGTCGGAATCCGTCATGGGGCGGAAAACGTCTGTCATATACGCGACAGGCCCTTCGGCAAGGTACATCCGGTACAGCGCCGCCATCTCCGCGTCGCGGTACTGCTCCAGCGTCAGCATTTGGCGAAAGGCGGCGGCAAAGGCGTCCTGCGTCCAGTGCAGGAACATGGCCTTTGTATAGACGCGGATCGTCTCGGGCGAGATACCGCGGTACGCCTCCGGCATGTCCTCCGCCAAGCCCTCCGGCATTTCGTGCGCCTGCGCCTCTGCAAGATCCATTTGGCGCATTTTCGCAAGGATCGCGTCGAGAATTTCGCGTTTGCTCCCATAGTGCTTATACAGCGCCGCCTTTGTGATGCCCAAGCGGGCGGCAATGTCCTGCATGGAGGCTGCAACATAGCCCTTTTGCGCAAAAAGCCGCAGCGCCTCCTCCATGATCCGTTCCTTTGTACCCTGACCCATGCATTGCCTCCTGTTTTTCAAAAAAGTGACCGTTCGGTAACTTTATTATAGTTACCAATCGGTCACTTGTCAAGGGAGTTCATGAAAAAAGTGCAGCAGTCGGGAAAGCTGCCGTTCTTTTCCGTAGAGGCAGCGTTTGTGTTGACTGCTATAATTTTACATGCTATAATTCTCAAAACGGGGACGCACGGAGGCGTCCTTGCGAGAATGGAGCTTCGCCGTGGTTTATTATATGGATCGTATCGAACAAATGCAGGACGCAGAGATCGACGCGCTTATGCCCTATGTGTCCTCGGAGCGGCTTGCGCGGGCGCAGCAATACCGCTTTCGCAGCGACCGTGTGCAATCCCTGTTGGCATTTGTACTGCTGCGTGTCGCGCTGCATTTAGAATATGACTGCCGCAGAATGCCGAGGCTTGCCGTCACGGCGGAGGGGAAGCCCTATCTTGCGGATATGCAGGGGATTCATTTTAATCTTTCCCACTGCAAAAAAGGGGTTGCCTGCGGCGTTGCCGACAGCGCTTTGGGGGTGGACATTCAGCATTATGTGCCCTTCAAGGAAGCGCTTGCAAAGCGGGTCCTGACCCGGCAGGAGCTTTCCGCCGTCAAAGCGGGCGATGCGGATATGCTTTTTACGCGTCTTTGGACGAGAAAGGAAAGCTACGGAAAATACACGGGCAGAGGGATCTGCTACGATATGCCAAGCTTTCCCGTAATGGAGGGCG
Source organism: uncultured Clostridia bacterium (assembly GCA_945832065.1). Classification (GTDB taxonomy): domain Bacteria; phylum Bacillota; class Clostridia; order Oscillospirales; family Oscillospiraceae; genus JAZOXB01. The sequence continues at coordinate 2,549 of CAMAEX010000220.1, forward strand.
CTTTGGAGGACGGCAGCTTCTGCCAAAGCCATGTGCTGGAGGATTTTGTCATTTCCGTTACCGCCGCAGAGCCGCAGAGGCTGATTCGTCTCGACGCTGCGGAGCTGCCCGAACGCTGCCGCCTGCTGGAGACAAGGTAGCGTTGTACCAAAATATATTTCCCTGCAAACGAAACCGATCCCCCCTGCACCGCAGGAGGAGATCGGTTTTTGATTGTCATTGCAAGAAGGGGGATGCCCGCGGCAAGCTCACGCTCTCCCCCAAAACCATCCGCCCTACAGGGGTGCGGTATTATTTCGGGGTGTGCGCATGAGATTGCCACGACCGGTGTGCGCACCGGTCTCGCAATGACACGGAAAGGCTGCCCTATTTGTCATTGCGAGCCGAGGAACGAGGCGTGGCAATCTCGTGCAGGAACTACCGAGTGTGTACAAGCTTGCTCGTCCGTACCATCAGCCGCTTCGCGGACGGCACGCCCAGTGGTCGTGCCCTACGATCATGGAACGCACCCCTCCGTAGGGCGCGACGACCTCGGCGCGCCGGTGCAGGAACTACCAACTCCGTACAAAGTTGTTCGTTTGTACCGTCAGCCGCTTCGCGGACGGCGGGGGGACGCTTGCGAGCGCCGCCTGTGGCGGAGAAAG
>CAMAEX010000221.1:0-3187 GCA_945832065.1 uncultured Clostridia bacterium
ATTGTATCAAATTGCTGTGTAAATATCAACCAATATAGAAAAAACACGATGGTTTTGTATCAAAACCATCGTGCTTTTTTGGTGCGCGAGGCGGGAGTTGAACCCGCACGTCCGGAGTGGACACTAGAACCTGAATCTAGCGAGTCTGCCAATTCCACCACTCGCGCATATCAATTTTCTGCTGCCTCGATAATATACCACATCTTAACGCGGTTGTCAATCATTTTTTTCGGGCTTTTGAAAAAACTTGCAGGACGGGGAGAGGTCATAAGTTGATACCGGAACTGCCTGAGATTGCCACGACCGGTGCGCGGTCTTTCCTGACGAAGAAGTGTTTCGGATGCGGCGTACACTTTGCGGAAATGCGCGCACCGGTCTCGCAATGACAGATGGGGTACTCTCCCCGTGTTGTTGCGGGGGTATTAACGGGCGTCGAATGGGACATACTCCTTATGACGGATGAGCGATTTGTATGCCGGACGGTAGATCCTGCCGCCGGTTAGTACCTCTTCCATGCGGTGCGCGCACCAGCCGGTGATACGGGCTACGGCGAACAGCGGCGTAAAGAGATCGGTCGGGATGTCGAGCATACGGTAGATCAAGCCGGAATACATATCGACATTGGCGCACATGACCTTTTCCTTGCCCGTGACCTCGGCAAACACCCTCGGCGTGACGCGCTCGATCGCCTCCATCAGTTCCAGCTCGTTGAGCATGTTCTTCTGCTCTGCCAGCCGGCGGGCGCTCTTTTTCAAGATGACTGTGCGCGGATCGGAGAGGGTATAGACCGCGTGACCCATGCCGTAAACCAAGCCGCTGTGGTCGCTGACCTCGCCCAGCAGAATACGGCGGACAAAAGCGGCGACCTCCCCGTCGTCCTTCCAGTCGCGGACATTTTGCTTGACCTCTTCGAATTGCCGCAGGACGCGCTGATTCGCGCCGCCGTGCTTCGGACCCTTCAAGGAGCCGACCGCCGCGGCGATGGCGGAATAGGTATCCGTCCCCGTAGACGAGACGCAGCGGCAGGAGAAGGTGGAGTTATTGCCGCCGCCGTGCTCCGCATGGCAGACGAGGCACAGGTCGAGCAGGCGCGCCTCCTCGTGCGTGAAGTGCTTATCCGGACGGATCATGTGCAGGAAGTTTTCCGCAATGGACAATTCTGGCATCGGACGGTGCAGATAGAGGCTGTCGTTTTCAAAGTAATGACGCTTGACGACATAGGCATACGCTGCAATCACCGGAAAGCGCGCGACCAATTCAATCGACTGGCGCATCATGTTTTCCAAGCTCAGATCGTCGGGGTTGGGGTCGCAGGAGTAAAGCGCAAGCACCGACCGACCCAGCTTGTTCATAATGTCGTGGCTCGGATTTTTGAGGATCATATCCTCGGTAAAGTTCTCGGGCAGCGCGGTCATATCGTGCAGCAGGGCGGTGAACATCTCGTAATGCTCCTTCGTCGGCAGGCGCCCGAACAGCAGGAGATAGGCGACCTCGGAAAAGCCGAAGCGCCCTTCGCGGATATAAGCGTCGACCAAATCGCTCAGCTCATAGCCGCGGTAAAACAGCTTGCCCTCCATCGGCTCGCGTTCGCCGTCTACGATACGGTAGCCCAAAACATTGCCGACCTTTGTGCAGCCGACCATGACGCCGGTGCCGTCGTCATTGCGCAGTCCGCGTTTAATATTGCTGTTTGCGCGGGCTTCTTCGGTCAGGCTGTTATGAATTTTGTAATCCGAACATAGATTGTGAAGGAACTCCGCCATCATTACGGAGGACGAGCCGTTCGCCGACATACGATCACCTCAGAAACTAATTTTATCTATTCTATCAGAATTGCCGCATTGCGTCAAGGAATTCGGCAAAAATAACGGGAGGAAGTTATGAAACGCTTTTGCATCATCGTATTGTGTGCCGCCCTGCTGTGCGCGGGAGGCGCTTGGCTGTATTTGACCTGTGGCAATGCGCCGGAGGAAGCAATGACGCCGACACCCTCTGCCGCTGTTGCGGAAGAGCAGAGGCTTCCGCCGTTTGACGAGGCGGTGACGCTGCGGGTCCTGACGCAGGACGGCGTGAAGGAGCTTACGCTGCGCGAATATCTGGTCGGCGTGCTGCTGGCGGAGATGCCTGCGGACTTTCCGGCAGAGGCGCTTAAGGCGCAGGCAATTGCTTCAAGGACCTTCGCGCTGCGGCAGGCAGAGGCGAAAAAACATGAGGGTGCCGACATCTGCACCGACCCTGCCTGCTGTCAGGGGTATCTGACGGACGCTTCGGAGGAGGAGCTTGCGCGCCTGACGGAGGCGATTGCGGCGACGGACGGCTTGGTCATGACTTACGCGAACGGGCTGATCGACGCGACCTTCTTCTCCTGCTCCGGCGGACGGACGGAGGACGCGGCTGCCGTCTGGGGCGGAGACATTCCCTATCTGCACTCGGTGGACAGCCCCGGCGAGGAGGACGCGCCGCGTTATACCGAGACGGTCACGCTCAGTGCGGCGGATTTTTCCGAAACGCTCCGTACGGCGTATCCCGAGGCAAATCTCTCCGGCAGCCCGATCGGGTGGTTCGGCGCTTGCAGACATACCGACGGTGGCGGGATCGACACGATTTTTATCGGCGGGACGGCGGTCAACGGCACAAAGCTGCGTTCGCTTTTCTCTCTGCGCTCGACGAACATCGCTTTTGCCGTCACGGAGGCTGGCGAAATCGAGATCACGACCTACGGCTTCGGGCACCGCGTCGGCTTGAGTCAGTATGGTGCAAAAGCGATGGCGGAGGCAGGCGCAGGCTTTGACGAAATTCTCACGCACTATTATGACGGCGCGGCGGTCACAAGACTGCTCACGGAGGCGTAACTCCCTGTAGGGTGGGGACATGCCGTAAGCCGCTTGCAGGAACTACCGAGTGCGTACAAACTTGTTCATTTGTACTGTCTGCCGTTTCGCGGACGGCACGCCGAGTCGGCGTGCCCTACGACCGTTGACCATACCCTCGCCGTAGGGCGCGCAGATCTCGGCGCGCCGCGTGCAGGAACTACCGAGTGCGTACAAACTTGTTCATTTGTACTGTCTGCCGCTTCGCGGACGGCACGCCGGGTTCGTCGTGCCCTACGACTGCCGAATACACCCCTGTACTGTCTGCCGCTTCGCGGACGGCGGGGGGACGTTTGCGAGCGCCGCCTGCGGCGGAA
>CAMAEX010000222.1:0-3110 GCA_945832065.1 uncultured Clostridia bacterium
ATCTCCTCCTTCTGATTCCTATTTTACAGGAGAAGCATCCTTCTTGCAAGATCATTTTGATTTCCAGCGGATTCCTCATTTTTCGACTTTTTCAGCGGTTACAAAACCGCCGCCGCGGTATATTAAAAGAGCAGAGAAAAAGGAGGGCTGTCACATGAAAAAAATAGCAAATCGCTTTTTGGCGGCGGTTTTTTCAATTTATTTGTTCACCGCCACGGTTTTAGCGGCAGACGTGCTGGTGCCCGTGGGAGAGGTCGTTGGCCTGGATCTGTCCACAGGCAGCGTCACCGTCGCCGCCTTTGACGATACGCTTCAGGTCGGCCGCAACGGCGGGCTTCAGATTGGCGACGCCATCTTATCCATCGACGGAAGCGCCGTTACCAACGCGGAGGATGTCCGTCGGGCGCTGAACCAGTCTGACGGCAGTGTGGAAATAACCGTATCCCGGCGCGGACAAGAAAAATGCATCCGCCTGAACCCGGCCATTACAACGGACGGCCCCCGGCTGGGCGTGTACCTGCGTCAGGGAATCACCGGCATCGGCACGGTCACCTGGTACAACCCCGATACAGGCGCTTTCGGAACCCTGGGGCACGGCGTCAGCAGCGGGAAAGGCGACCTCCTGCAGATGACCAGCGGAAAGATCTATCCCGCCTCCATCATATCCGTTCAAAAGGGAAAGTCAGGAAGTCCGGGTCAACTGAAGGGCGCGCTGGAAGCCGACCACTTGCTTGGCACCATCTCCGCCAACACCAGTCAGGGCGTTTTCGGCCGTGCGCCCGGTGCATGGACAGGGGAAGCCATTCCGGTGGCAACCTTCTCCGAAATCCACACCGGAAGCGCCCTGATCCGCTCCACCATCACCGGCAGTGTCCCACGGGACTATTCTGTGGAAATTCTGAAAATTTATCCAAAAACCCGTTCCGACGGTCGGAATTTCCTTTTAAAAGTAACCGACCCCACCCTTCTTGGAACAACAGGCGGCATTGTACAGGGAATGAGCGGGAGTCCGATTATCCAGGACGGCAAGCTCATCGGCGCGGTGACCCATGTGCTGGTCAATGACCCCACGACCGGCTACGGAATCTTTATCGGAAATATGCTGGACGCGGCGGGATGATTTTTATGCCAGAGGCGAACTGCCTCTGGATTTTTTCTGTGTTTTTTGATATAGTATTTTCGGATAATGGATATGAAACATTCCGGTATTCCTGCGTCGTTTTGGCGCAAAGTCAACGGCGTCTCGCCGAAACCGGGGTTTGTGGAGGCAAACATGACGATCAATGAGAATTGCCCTTGCAAAAAGAAAAAGTGTGAACGCCACGGTAATTGCGTGGAATGCAGAAAACATCACGCAGCGTCTAAGCGACATCGGCCTGCAGCCTGTGAGCGGACGCGAAAATACCTGCTGCCGGTTTTTATGCTCATCCTCTTTGAAACAGTGGCAGTTGTTCTTTGGCTGACGCTTGATAACCTGTTTTATCTGTTCAATTTCAGTTATATCGGCATCTCAGTTTCATTGGGCATTTTCCTGTTTATCAGGAAGTATCCATACGCCCGTCGGGTGGCGCAGCTTTTGGTTGGACTGTATATGCTGCTCTATTTGGGGTTGATTTGTCAGGAAAATATGCAGATTGAAGGATTTTGGTACTATCTGTTTACCGGTGTATTTGAGGCGGCAACCATTCATTACGCGGTTGCCAAGATATTCGGGCCATTGCTCTTCGGCAGAGGCTGGTGCGGCTATGCCTGCTGGACTGCGATGGTGCTTGATTTTCTTCCTTATCCGGTTCCAAAACAACCGCGGAAAAACATCGGATGGGTCCGGTATATCACCTTTGCGGCATCTCTGATGTTCGTGGCAGGGCTCTTTTTCGCCCATGTCGGAGACATGGAGCGGGTCATGTTCTGGGCATTTCTGATTGGAAATCTGCTGTATTACGCTGTCGGTATCATGTTGGCATTTCTTTTTGAGGATAACCGGGCTTTCTGCAAATACATATGTCCGATTACCGTGTTTCTGAGGCCGATGAGTTATTTTTCCCTGCTCAGAATCACTTGTGATCAGAGCAAATGCATATCCTGCGGCAAGTGCAAACGCGTATGCCCGATGAATGTTGACGTGACGGATAATTCAAGAAAGCGAAAGAATGGGACGGAATGCATCCTCTGTTTTGAATGTGTGAGAAACTGTCCAACGGATGCCCTGTAGACTTCTCGTTTCATCCTGTCGATCAGATCCTCCTTGGTTCGGCAAGCAGCCGGATGACCCTATCTTCATGAAAATATGCATACCGTGGCAGGAGCATTGAATGCCGGGGGCAAACTGCCTCTGGCGTTTTTTGCCGTGCAAACGGAAAATATCCAGTCTATCCGTGCTGCGAAACATGGAAAATATCCAGTTCAGCATACAACGGACGGATTCACTCCGGGCAGCGATCCCGGCAAGATCATGACATTTTTCACCTGCCTACTTGACAGAGGATGGTTCCGGGTATACGATGAAAAAGTTCCCGCAGCATCAGCCGCCGGCTGAAATGCCGAAGCTTTTGATTCTTCGATTGCGGGGTAAAAACATGAAGGATATGGAGAACCGTTCATTGGATTCTAAGCAATCCGGTACCATCGCGCTTCAAAAAAAACGATTCAGGATATACAAGCCCAACTGGATGCGAAGCAGGCGCAGTTTGACAACAAGGAAGCCCTTCTTGCCAAACAGATCGATTGCAGAGAAATTTCGAAAAAAGCTGAGCAGATCTTTTCAAAATTGTCAGACTGCAGCTGCGGCGTCATATCCTCCGAAAGCGGAGACTATGTTCTCCTGTGCGCGTCCGCGCGGGAACCACTTCTGCCTGACGAAGAACGTACAATTGAAAACTGGCTGTTGACCGAAACAAGCCTGTCTCGTGCGGTACTCCGCATAACTGCGCTTGATTCGGAGGAAGCCGTGGAACCAACCGATGGAACATAACCGATCAAACTATGGAAAACATTCAAAACGGCATCGCGCATTATCATCTTCCCGGCCTGTTCGAGTTTTATGAGCTTTACCGCATCTTTCTGCCCCTTTTCCGGGAACACAGGGAGTATTTCTACAGCTGGTGCGACAT
>CAMAEX010000223.1:0-3024 GCA_945832065.1 uncultured Clostridia bacterium
CCACGACCCCTTCGGGGTCTCGCAATGACAAAGCTGTAGTTTTTTGACAGTCTGCCAATTAAAATGTGCAACGCACATTTTAATTGCGATACCGTGATTGGTACGAGACATATTTTCGCGATGCTTACCTTATCATCGCGAAAATGCAACGCCGAAACGGCGTTGCAAACCGGTTGAAATGAATATTTTAATCGGTTTTCAGTATCAGTCACATTTAACAACGCGCGAGAAATATAAACGAACAGCGGCAGAGAGGCCCCCTACCGCTGTTCGTTCTTCTATTTCCGATAAGCAACCTTAACACCCTTCTGATGCAGCGGGTTCATCTGCACGATCACGCGGTCGCCTTTTTTGCAGTTGATCTCCGTCACATCCACGGCGCAGTGGAGCATGCCGATTGCACCGACCACGGGGCAGCGTTTCCCGTTGATCTCCACATAAACGCGCTGCCTGCGAAGAATTCCCTTCAACGCAGAAAGTGCTGAACGGAGGCAGTCCCTTGCGCGCGTCATATCCGGCCGGCAGCTCACATGAAAGCCGTGATACCAGCCAACGGGGACAATGGCAAGCCTCGTCTCCCGCTTCGCCGTCCAGACCGCGCCGTAGCCCGTCGAATGTCCCTTCGGCACGGTGTGCAGCTCCTCGACCTCGCTCTCCAAATACCCGACCGGGCGCAGCTTCGTCCGAAAGGGCATCCGTCCCAAAATAGCAGAGCCGAGGCGCACGCCGTCGCAGTGCATCTCCGGGAATTTCAAAAACGCGGAGGAATTGCAGCAATGTACGATCCCCGTCTCCAAGCCCGCCGTGCGAAGCTGCGCAATGACATTTTGGAATTCCGCAAATTCCTGTTTTGTCAGTCTGTCGTCTGCAAAGGCGCAGTTGAAATGCGTATAGATCCCGCCGATGGCAAGGTGCTTCATCTCGCGGTAAAGGGCGATCACCCGCTCCGTTTCCGAGGGCAAAAAACCGTAGCGCCCCATGCCGGTGTCGATCTTAATATGCACCTCGGCAATGTCCGCCCGCTCCCGCGCGAGGGCATCGATCATCTGTGCCGTCTCCCACGAGCCGACGGTGAGGATCACGTCCAAATCGAGCAGACGGTGCAGCGTCTCGCGGTCGGAGACGGAGCGGAGCATTAAAATCTGCGCGTCACGGAAGCCGTTTTCCCGCAGAAGCTCTGCCTCATGCACCTCCGTCACGCAAAAGCGTTCAATGCCGTTGTCCGCCAAAAGTTCCGCCAGCGGCAGAGTGCCCAATCCGTAGCCGTCGCCCTTGATGACCGCCCAGATCGGCACGCCCTTTGCCTGCTTTTTCAGTTGTAGGATGTTCTGCTCCAAAAGCTCACGGCTGATGACATAGGTGTTCATTCGCTTTCACCCGACGCTTTCTTGCGGTGCTTCAGCATATAAATCTTCGCGGCAAGACCCTTATAGGCAAGCGCCCCTTTTTCCGCGATAAAATATGACAGCTTCTTCAGCACATAGTCATACTCCCCGATAAATTCGGTAAATTCGCCGCCGAAGCCCTTCTTGAAGCGGTAAAGCCCGTAATGCGGGTTGTCCTCCGAGATGTCGCCCGAGACGCCGCGGAAATCATACACACAGCAGTGATTCTCAACGGCCCATTGGATCATGTTCCATTGCAGCAGATAGTTCGGCATCAGATTGCGGTGCTCATTCGAGCTTGCGCCGTAGAGATACCACACCTTGTCTCCGTAGAGGATGGCAAGGGTGCCCGCAATCGGCTTTCCCTCGTGAAACGCCATATATAACCGGCATTTATCGCCCAAATTATCCAGCATTGCGGAAAAATACTCCGGCGGGCGCGTCGCGAAATTGTCCCGCACCCCCGTTTCGACCATGATGCGCGCAAACTCCGGCACCATTTCCTTGCCGCAGATGCGCACCTCAACGCCCTTCTTGACGGCAAGGCGGATGTTATAACGCCACTTCTGATGGAAGGAGGCGAGAAGCTCCTCCTCCGTACGCCCGTTCAAGTACAGACGGAAGACATATTTCGGCTGGATCGCCTCAAAATTCTTTCCCGTGTCCTTTGTCTGAAAGCCGCAGTCCGTCAGCAGTCTTGCAAATTCGGTGTCACCGGAAGGCACATCCGGGTCGATCTTGATGACATATGCCTTTTCCGTCTTGGCAAGCCGCTTGGCAGCCTCCATCAGCTCTTCAAAGGTTGCCCGATCCGTCAGATCGCAAACAGGCCCACGGCAGGCATACATCATCTTTTTGCGGACGATCGGCATTTTGCGGATCAAAAAGGCGATGCTGCCCTTGATCTTGCCGTCTTCCCCACGGCAGAGGATCGCCTGCCATGTCCATGCGGGCTTTTGCTTCGCCCAAAGGGAGCTTTGTGCAAAATGCCCCTTCGGGTGGCTCTGCACAAAGGCTTCGTATTCCGCAAGGTTTGTACTCGTAACAAGTTCCGTCATAGCTCTATCTCCAAACTTCAGTCATAAACATACATTCCGAAAAACGCCAGAAGCCCGCTGCCGCAGTCATACTCCATGCCGCATTGCTCTGCCAGCTTTCGGACAAAAACGCAGTAGGCGGACATGCAGGAGTATTGGAATTCCGGCAGTCGGCAAGGGCGCTTTGCAACCAGCTCGCACGGCTCACAAAGGGCGCAGCCGCTTGCGCCGACGAGGAAGCCCTCGCAGCCCTCTTTGCGTAGACGCTTGGCAAGGCGGATGGTCGCGGCATTGTGCGCACCCTTTGCCTCCTTGATCGCCTTGTTGTCGCCATAGTCCGCGATCTCCCAAATCGTTTGCAGCACAAGGGCATGCTTCTTGGAAAGCAGACGTTGCCGCAGCTCCTCCGGAGAGCCGCAGTCCGGCGGGCAGGAATAGTTCACGCCGTATTTCCCGCAGAGATTCTCCTCGCAGAGCGGTCGAAAGGACGCGTCCAGCGGAATCTCTTCGGTTTTTATCACGGCAGCCGCTGCAAAGCCCTCCTCGACTGCCATGCGGATCCTGTCTTCGTTGGTCATTTTCGTGCCTCCGATCCATAGTAT
>CAMAEX010000224.1:0-3018 GCA_945832065.1 uncultured Clostridia bacterium
GATACGACGGAAAACAAGGTCTTTGCCCGTTACAACGACTTGCAAAAAAGTCAAGGCTTCGACCTGACCGACTACGCAGGCAAGGAAGTCATGCGCTATGTCTATGAAATCCTGAATTACCCCGATGCCTCCGCTCCCGTCTACGCGAGCGTTCTGGTCTGCGACGGACGGGTCATCGGCGGAGACATCACAAACAGCGCGCCCGACGGCGTCATCCACGGCTTTGCCATGCCGCAAAAGGAGCAGACGCCCTCCGCAAGCGCAACGGAGTCTTCCTTACCGACGGAGGAAAGCGCAGCGGAATCTTCCGCAGCGACGGAGGCAAGCACATCCTCAGAACCGTCCGAAGCGGAATAAAATGATTATATCATAGATCATTCGTGAAAAAAAGAGTTGCATTTCGGTAAAGCAGGCGTTATAATGACACAGCAACTGAATAGAGTAGTCTTCAGGGCAGGGTGAAATTCCCGACCGGCGGTAAAGTCCGCGAGCGCTTCGGCGCATGATTCGGTGCAACTCCGAAACCGACAGTACAGTCTGGATGGAAGAAGATCTAACACAAAAAGGTTTATCACTGAATTGTATCCGATTTGTATCTTTTTGTACCCGAAGGCTCTCCTTCGGGTATTTTTTGTTATCGGAGGTTTACCAAATGAAACACGAACAAGTCAAAAAGCTCACCGTTCTCTCCATGCTCTGCGCCGTAGCATTCGTCATCGTCGCGCTGGTGCGCATTCCCGCCGTTCTCTTCCTGAATTACGAACCGAAGGATGTTATCATCGCATTTGGCGGTTTTCTCTATGGTCCCGTCGCCGCGCTGGTTATCTCTCTTGTGGTTTCATTCCTCGAATTTTTGACCATCAGCTCCACGGGCTGGATCGGCATGGTGATGAACTTTTTAAGCTCCGCCGCCTTTGCAGGAACCGCAGCCCTTGTCTACCGGAAAAAGCACACGCTCTCCGGCGCGGTGATCGGTCTGGTGCTCGGCTCCGTGGCAATGACAGTTGTCATGCTTATCTGGAACTACGCTCTGACGCCGCTTTACATGGGAATGGCGCGTGCCGATGTTGCGGCAATGCTGGTTCCGGTGTTCCTGCCCTTCAATCTCCTCAAGAGCGGGCTGAACAGTGCAATCACAATTTTGCTCTACCGCCCGCTTGTACAGGGTCTGCGCCGCGTTGGTCTTTTCCCGCAGAGCAACATTGTCGGCAAGCCTGCGCGCAAAGGAAAGGTCTGGGTTTGGCTCGGTGCCGCCGCAATTCTCGCGGTCTGCGTTCTGTTCCTTCTGCAATGGAATCAAATCATTTAATGCAAGCGCCCTCGCGGAGGTACGCGCAGCACATATCATGAAACTCCATTCAAGACGGGGCATGCCCCCGCCGACCGCGTAAGTGGCAGACGGTACAAACAAACAGATTTGCTCGCAGTCGGTAGTGCCTACACAGCTTATGTCATGTCCCCGCCTTACAAGAGATTGCCACGGCGCAAGCGCCTCGCAATGACAGGGAAAGGCATCCCTATTATGTCATTGCGAGGAGCGCAGCGATGTGGCAATCTCTGCAAGTATTCTTATTTTTTGGGATAATTCATCAGCATCTGTGCAATTTCTGCGCGGGTTGCGTTTCCGTTCGGTCGGAGGTAGAGTACGCCGTTCTCTAAACTGCCGTTGATGACACCCTCATTGACCGCCCAGTTCATGGCTTCCGCCGCATAATGGGATACTCGGTCACTGTCCGGGAACGCGGACAGTTTTTCTTGCGCGGCAGGGGCAGCTTCGGCATAGCGGTAGAGGATCGTTGCCAGTTGCTCTCTGGTCACCGGATCTTCCGGACTGAACGTCGTAGGCGTTGTGCCGTTCACTATGCTGTTTTCGTAAGCCCACGCCACAGCGTCATAATACCAATCCGCATGCAGGTCTTTGAACGGATGCTTTGCCGTAATAGCCGGCGTACCTGCAACGCGGTAGAGCGCGGTCACCAGCATCGCACGGGTCATGGTAGCATTCGGCTCAAACGTTGTTTGTTCCGTCCCATTCATGTAGCCGTTGGTCACCACAAAGTCAATCGCCTTGTGATACCACTGATTTCTGTCAACGTCGATAAACGTCTTCGACGGGCAAAGGTTCGAATTTAACGGAAGAATCTTGGTGTAGGTATCACCGCAGATTGCGCAGCGGTATATCACATAACCGTCGGCAAAACAAGTTGCAGCAACGGATTCCACAGCTTGATAATCATGGGTGTGTGGACGCACCGTATAGAAGGTAACGGTGCTTGGCTTGCTACCCATGGTAAAGCCGCCGTTGGCATAGCACAGATACCGACCGTCGTTTTTCAGATAGAAGCCGTCGTCGCAGCGTTCCAACACCCACTGACTGTCGGCAGCTTCGCCGGACAGAAGCAATACGCCGCCCTTGCCGGACAGGTAGCCGCTGTCAGATACAAAGCGATAAAACACACCGTCGGTTTCCACCGTGAGCAGAGCCGCTTCCGCCGTCTTGACGCTGATGCTGACAGAATTTTTTACAGTAGCTGTGGTGGCATCCAGTCCGTTCCCAAGCGCGTATACCGAGAGCGCAGCCCGCGCCGCATCATAGTATACTACAACCTGTTGACCGTTTGCAGGCGCAGCGGTCAGCGTGGCTGATGTCATAGCGTCCAGCGGTGGCTCAGTGGGCTGTGTGCGCGTAGGGGCAGGCACCGCGCCTGTGTTGCAGGTCAGCAGGGAAAGCATCATGGTCACCGCCAAAATCAGTGTCAAGAGGGATTTGCAATTCCTCATTCTTTTCACTCCTTCTTCTCGGACACTCTTAAGCCAAAAGTTCTTTTTAATTATAGCATAGATTTTCTGAAACGAGCAATATTTTTCAACGGATTCAGAAACTTTTGCAGTGAACGAAAGCGAACGAACTTGCCATAATACTCAGAATAACGACAAAAAAACGAGCCCCAAAAGGGGCTCGCCAGACTGTCAAAAAACTACAGTTTTGTCATTGCGAGACCCCGAAGGGGTCGTGGC
>CAMAEX010000225.1:0-3012 GCA_945832065.1 uncultured Clostridia bacterium
GTACAGCTGGATTCTGACACTTGTCGGACTTGCATCCCTCGTGGTCAACGCATTTATGGCGCGGATTATTTCAAAAAAACGTATCAATATCACGCGGATTCAGATGCGTGATGCGGGCAAGCTTGCCGGCGCGACCATTGCCGGCGTGGAAATGATTGAAACCATTAAGGCAAGCGGTGCCGAAAACGGCTTTTTCGAGCGCTGGGCAGGCTATCAGGCAAGCGTCAATTCGGCAAAGGTCAGATTCGCGAAAATGAATCAGTATCTCGGTATGATTCCTGCGGCAGTTTCGACTGTTACGGGTATTGCCGTTCTGACGCTCGGCATTTGGTTTGCAATGGAAGGGTCGTTTACCGTTGGTATGATCATGGCGTTTCAGGGGATGCTCTCCTCATTCAGCGCCCCTGCCTCCACATTCATTTCCGCCGGGCAGACGATGCAGGAGATGCGCACGCAGATGGAACGGATCGATGACGTGATGCTGTATCGTGAAGATGAATGCTATAAGTCCGAAGGAAAGGAAGGGGACCTTGAAAAACTGATGGGAAACATTGAACTGAAAAATGTAACCTTTGGTTATTCAAGACTTTCCGAACCCATAATAAAGAATTTTTCCCTTACGGTAAAGCCGGGTGAGCGGATTGCGCTGGTCGGTTCTTCCGGATGCGGAAAATCAACGATCTCCAAACTCGTTTCGGGTCTTTATCAGCCGTGGAGCGGCGAGATCCTTTATGACGGAAAGCCGCTTTCAGAGGTCGACCGGAATGTGTTTACGGGGTCGATCGCCGTGGTCGATCAGGAGATCACGCTATTTGAGGATAGCATCTCGGACAATATCAAAATGTGGGATACCTCCATAGAGGATTTTGAGATGATCCTGGCGGCAAGGGACGCACAGATCCACGAGGAGATTATGCGGCGCGACGGCGGGTTCAACTACAAAATTGCAGAAGGCGGCAAGAATTTTTCGGGCGGACAGCGACAGCGTCTGGAAATTGCAAGAGTTCTTGCAAAAGATCCGACCGTTGTGATTCTGGACGAGGCGACCAGTGCGCTGGATGCGAAAACGGAATTTGATGTTGTGAATGCGATTAAAGAGCGCGGCATCACCTGCATTGTCGTAGCACACCGGCTTTCGACCGTGCGTGACTGTGATCAGATCATCGTGCTTGAAAACGGTGTCGCAGTTGAGCGCGGAACGCACGAAGAGCTGTACGCAAAGGATGGTCTTTATACCCGTCTGATATCCAATGATTAAAGGAGCTGCCTATGGGTTGGTTTGAAGAACAAATAAAACTGCGATGTGAAAAGGATGGCGAAGCGCTTGACGAGGCACTGAAAAATGTTTCCGCCATGATCGAAGGCAGAAAACGGCAGCCTTTTGTCGATGACCGGGAAAAAATCAAAAGTGCGCTGGATGAGGTGTTGGCATATTACGGTGTGCGCCCGCACGAATTGCCTCATGACATCAAGGAAGTTAATGACCAGATAGAGTATCTGTGCCGCCCGAACGGGGTGATGTACCGATCGGTGAAGCTCGAAAAAGGCTGGTATCACGATGCGACCGGTGCTTTTCTCGGAACTTTGAAAACCGGAGAAACTGTGGCACTGATCCCAAATAAACTCGGCAGATACCGCTTTTTCAATCCGAACACACAAAAACGGGTCACGGTCGGACGCAGAACGCAGGAACTGCTGGCAGAAGATGCGTATTGCTTCTACAAACCGTTTCCCCTCAAAAAAATCGGGATCCCGAGCTTGATCAAATATGCTTTGTCTACCATGGATCTTTCCGTGAAGATCTCCATTCCGGTAATTACGCTTGCGGCAACCCTTGTTGGTATGCTCACGCCGAAGATCACAAAGCTTCTGTACTCTGATGTGCTGGAAAGCAAAAATCTGCAACTGCTGTTGGCGATTGCGACCTTCTATGTTTGCACAAGCCTGAGTGTGATGCTGATACAAGGGATCAAGTCACTTTTGATGAACCGGGTAAGCACCAAAATGGACATTTCGGTGCAGGCGGCAACCATGGCGCGTGTGCTGTCTCTGCCCCCGAGTTTTTTCAAGAATTACAGCTCCGGTGAGATTACCTCCCGTGCGCAGAGCATCAATTCTCTGTGTACCACGCTGGTGCAGACCTTCCTTTCAACAGGGATTACATCGCTGTTCTCGCTTTTGTACATCACACAGGTTTTCATATACGCAAAAGAGCTTGTCATTCCTTCTTTGTGCATTACACTTGCAACGCTTGTCTTTTCGGTCGTCAGCTCGCTTATCCAAATGAGACTCAGTAAGCGCCAAATGGAACTGAGCAGCAAAATGAGCGGCATGACCTATCAGTTTCTGACCGGCGTGCAGAAGATCAAGCTCTCCGGCAGTGAAACGCGGGCATTTTCCCGCTGGCTGAATCATTATACCAAAGAAGCCGCGCTGTCCTACAATCCACCGAAATTCATTCTGTTCAACGGCGTGATCTCGTCGGCAATTTCCCTGATCGGCACCATCGTTATGTATTTTTTCGCAGTGCAGAGCAATGTGTCCGTTGCGGACTACACGGCGTTCAATGCGGCTTACGGAATGCTGTCCGGTGCACTGATGAGCGTTGCAAATATCGCCCTGACAACGGCAAGGATCGAGCCGATCCTTGAGATGGCAAAGCCGATCATGGAAACGCAACCGGAAGTCTCCGAGGGCAAGCAGATCATCACTAAAATTTCCGGCGACATTGAGCTGAGCCATGTCAGCTTCCGCTATGAAGACAATTCGCCGCTTGTTGTGGACGATCTCAGCCTGAAGATCCGCCCCGGGCAGTATGTCGCCATTGTCGGAAAGACCGGATGTGGCAAGTCTACGCTCCTGCGGCTGCTGCTCGGCTTTGAAAAGCCCCAGAAGGGCGCCGTCTATTATGACGGCAAGGACATAGAAACGGTGGATCTGCGGTCATTGCGCAAAAAGATCGGCGTGGTTACGCAGAACGGCAAGCTGTTTCAGGGGGACATCTATTCGAAC
>CAMAEX010000226.1:0-2979 GCA_945832065.1 uncultured Clostridia bacterium
CACGGTATCGCAATTAAAATGCGCGTTGCACATTTTAATTGGTGATTGGTATGAGGTACTATGACCTTTTATGAAGGGGTGTATAGGGGGAACAAAAAGTGCCGAGCAAACGCATTGCCCGGCACCATGGTGCGGTTAGGGAACCTCTGATGCTAAAAACCGATTAAAATTTACATTTCAATCGGTTTTCAACGCCATATCGCAATGAAAATATGCTTTGCGCATTTTAATTGGTGATTGGTATGAATCAATCTGCAAGAGCGGTCGGCAGTTCCTGCACCGTAGGGCGCGCCGGGGTCGGCGCGCCTTATTTGCAAAAAGGGGGATGCCGCAGGACAGGGGACGGTCCCTGTCCTACGGTCTTCTCCGCACAAAGCTCGCTAAATCCGGCTGCAGCGCCCACCATTGAGTGTCAAAAACAAAGAGCGGGATTTTCTCTTCGTCGAAATACAACAGATAACAGCGGTCGCCTATTTTTCCGTAATCCTCAAACGTCCGGTCGCAGTTTCTCCCGGGGGCGGCAAGAATCTCTTCGCCGTCTGCAAAAGTGAAAGCATGTGTCCTATCATCGTCGGACGGATGCCCAAGCAATTTATGATCCGTAACATAGGTTTCCTTCAAATAGTAGCAGCCGTTTACGATCTTCATTTCGTTCGGCTCCGCATTGCGTTTATTTTTGATTCCCGTATGAACCAGCGCACCACCTGCGCCGCCAAGCAGCAGAATCACAATCATTGAAGGGATTATCAGACCCGTCGCGATCCCCCCTATCAAGAACAATATCAATATCCAGAAACAGAATATTCCGCCGATCAACTGCAGCCGCCCGCGGGATTTTGCGCCGCGGCTATAGCTACAGCGGAGGCAACCCTCTACCACTGCTTTGTTCAATGGCAGAGGATTGGCGTGATCTGCGTAAGACTGCCCCATATTACTGGCGTAAAATGCGGTGCCGTTGTTCTTTTGTTCTTTCAATGATTTCAACCGCCTTTCTGTGTAAGACAAGGAGACAGTCCTCTGTCTTAAAGCTCCTCTCTCGCCTTCATGCCGCCGCCGAGAAGGATGCCGAATTTTTGTTTTACCGGCTCTAATTCCTCCAACTGCGCCCGCGTCAGGAGGCGGACTTCGCCGAAGGCGCGCATGTTGGCGTAGACCGTGAAGGTCTGCTCTAAGCACTCCATGCGGTAAAGCGCCCGCAGAACGTCGCTGCCCCAGGTCACCGCGCCGTGGTGCTCCAACAGCGCTGCGTATGCCTCGTTGCAGTATTTTGCCGCACTCTCGGCAAGCGCCTTTGAACCGGTGGGGGCGTAGGGGGCGCAGGGGACTCTGCCCACCTGCAGGGCGGCGTCCAACGAGATGGCAAGGTCAAAATCCCGCCCGAGGGTGGAATAGGCGGTGGCGGCGGCGGGATGGGCGTGGACGACACCGCCGATGTCGGGATTCTCCCGGTAAACGGCAAGATGCATCGCCGCCTCGCTGGAGACCTTCCATGTGCCCTCGACGGTCTTGCCCTGCGGGTCGAGCCGCACCAGCATTTCCTCCGTCATAAAGCCCTTCGAGACACCCGTCGGGGTGACCCAGACGGTGCCGTCTGCCATGCGGGCGGAGATGTTGCCGTCGTTGGCGCAGACAAAGCCCCGGGCGTAGAGGCGGCGGCCCGCCTCCAGGATGGCTTCCTTTGCTTCTTTGTGGGAGGTATAGTTCATTCGCCCATCTCCTTCGGGAACAGCCTGCGGAAGCTCTCGTCAAAGGGCGGACGGGCGATGCCCCGTTCGGTGACGATGCCCGCAAGCAGGCTGTGGTCGGTCACATCAAACGCCGGATTGTAGCACTGCACCTCGGGCAATGCCATCGGTTCGGCGTAGAACAGCTCCTTGATCTCCTCGGGCTTGCGCTCCTCAATGGGGATATCGTCCCCCGTCGGGCAGGCAAAGTCGATCGTGGTCGAAGGTCCTAAGGAATAGACGGGGATGCCGTAGTAATGCGCCAGCACCGCCAGCCCGGACGAGCCGATCTTATTTGCAACATCGCCGTTGCGGGCGATGCGGTCGCAGCCGAAAAACACCGCCTGCACCTTGCCCTGCTTCATCACAAGGCTTGCCATATTGTCGCAGATCAGCGTACAGGAAACACCCGCCTTCGTCAGCTCGTAGCTCGTCAGCCGCGCGCCCTGTAAAAGCGGGCGTGTCTCATCGACGAACACATGAAGGTTGACGCCGCGCTCCTTTGCTAAATAGAAGGGGCCCTGCGCCGTGCCGTAGCGGGAGGTCGCCAGCGGCCCCGCGTTGCAGTGGGTGATGACGCCGTCGCCGTCCTTGAGCAGGGAGAGCCCGTACTCCGAGATCTTCAGGCACATTGCCATGTCCTCTTCGTGGATGGCTTTCGCCTCGGCTTCGAGAGCGGTAAGCAGTTCCGTGCGGGGAGTGTTGTTGTGCGCCCGGACGACGGCTTCCATGCGGCGGAGCATACAGGAGAGATTGACCGCCGTCGGGCGCGAGGAATTGAGGTAGTCCGACAGGCGGAAATATTCCTTGCAGAAGCCCTCAAAATCGGGGGCTTCGATTTTTTTTGCCAAGACCGCCATGGAATAGGCGGCGAAAATGCCGATCGCCGGAGCGCCGCGCACCCGGAGGGAGTAGATCGCCTCCCACATCGTCTCGGCATCGGTCAGGGTCAGATATGCGGTGCGGCGCGGGAGGAGGGTTTGGTCTAAAATGACGACGCTGTTCCCGTCGTCTCCCAAGCGGACATTGACCGCATGGGTCACGGATTGAATGGACATAGGGAACCTCCTTTGGAGTGAATGGTGAATCGTGAATCGGTGGCGGTCTGTGGGAAGCCTGTTTTGGCTAAGGGCTAAGAGTGAATGGTGAAGAACTGTGGTGTGCTTCGCACGGATTTTGAATGTGTTTCGCTACCTTCCTTGTCATTGCGAGGAGCGCAGCGACGTGGTAGCGCAGCCGTTCGCGAGGAACGAGC
>CAMAEX010000227.1:0-2922 GCA_945832065.1 uncultured Clostridia bacterium
CCTCAAATCAGATTTTTTGTATACCAGATGTTTTTCATAGAGATATAGATATATTTTAACGGTTTTTTGCCGCTTTGTCAACTAGAGAAATCATTGTGCATTTTGCTTGAAAATAAGCAATGATATTTGTTGGATTCATAGAAAAGTCGAACGCTTGCGAGAAAAGCCGGAAATCGGGTTGACTTTTTGGAATTATCAGATATACTGTTGGTATACCAACTGAATACTATGCAGGAGGAGCGATTATGAATCTCTTTGATTTGACCGGAAAAAAGGCGATCGTAACAGGCGCCGGCTCCGGCCTCGGAAACAGCATCGCCATTGGTCTGGCGGAAGCCGGAGCGGAGGTCGCCATCATTGACCTGATGCCGGATGTCGCAGAGGTTGCTGCGCGGATGTCTGAGGGCGGAAAAAAGTTTTACGGTGTGCGTGCGAATCTGATGGATCGGGCGGATCTCCCCCGCGCCTTTGACGAATGCGTTCGTTTGCTGGGCGGTCTGGACATCCTGGTGAACAATGCCGGGATGCAGGTGCGCGGCAAGGCGGAGGAAATCCCCCTTGACGGCTGGGACAGACTGATCGAGCTCAATGTGACGGCGGTTTTTGAAATGAGCCAGCTTGCCGCACGGCAGATGCTCCCGCAGGGCTACGGCAAAATCATCAATGTTGCTTCAATGCTGAGCTTTTTTGGCGGCCTGAACTGCTCGCCCTATGCCGCTTCCAAGGGTGCGGTCGCACAGCTGACCAAGGCGTTTTCCAATGAGTGGGCGTCGAAAGGAATCAATGTCAATGCCATAGCTCCGGGCTATATGAACACGGCATTGAACACGAAGCTCCTGAACGATCCGGAACGCTACCATGAGATCACCCTTCGGATCCCCGCCGTCAGATGGGGTGAAGCGGACGACCTAAAGGGGACGGTCGTTTATCTTGCTTCCCATGCAGCGGACTATGTAACCGGCGCAGTCATTCCCATTGACGGCGGTTATCTCAGCAGATAGAGAGTCAAAGAACAGAAAAAACAATAGAAAACAGGAGGAAACAATTATGAGCAAATGGCAGATTCCCTACCCGCAGGAAGTTAAAGTCGCAGGCTACATGGACTCGGAGGAACCGATCTATTTTCAGAACATGACCATGAAGCAGAGCGAAGAGCGCCTGAAGAAGAACGATGTTCTCATTCTTCCGATCGGCTCGACCGAGTGCCACGGTGCGCATGCCTGCTACGGCGAGGACACCTTCCTTGTCACGCGCATGGCGGAGCAGGTTGCAAAGAAGACCGGCTGCACCGTTTCCCAGCCGATTTGGTTCGGCTCTCATCCCTACCACCACATGGGCATGCCCGGCACGATCCCCATCAATGAGAATACCTTCTGCGATTACATCGCACAGGTTCTGGCAGGCTTCTGGAATGCGGGTTACCGCAAGATCATCCTGCTCAACGGCCATGGTCAGGAATATGTGATCCCGACCGCCATTCACCAGTTTGCAAGAAAGTATCAGGTGCCCGGCGTGTTCATGAACGTCAACTGGTACTATGCGATTCCCGAATATCTGCGCGTCGGCGATCCGAAGTGCAAGTTTGAAACGCCCTTCAACCACGCGGACGAGCAGGAGACCTCCTTCTCCCTCGCGCTGTTCCCGGAGATGATCCACATGGAGGATGCACCCAACACCGAGCTGCACACCTTCCTGCCTCCCGGACACATCGACAATGCCGGCAACATTTACGGCCGCGCGGTCAAGTGGTACTGCCACGCAGGCGCAGGTACGATCGAGGTCATCGGCAACCCCGAAGGCGTCGTCGGTGCGGCGAAGCTCGCAAGTGCGGAAAAGGCAATCCCGGCGACGGAGGCTCTGCTGGATTATCTGGAGAAGCTGGTCAACGACATCATTGCCAGGTGGCCCGCCGGTGAGCTGCCTCCCTGTGATAAGGTCACGCAGCGCTTCACGGAGGAAACTCTGGAAGACCTCAAGAAGGGCCCGCTGAAGGGCGGCAAGCACATTTATACGGTTGCCGCTTACTAAGGAAAGGATGTGCGACGATGAGTTTTGCAATTACCAAGGAAGAAGAGCAGAAGCTGATGCAGGCGCGCAAGGCTTCTCCGTATGTGCTGACGCTGGAGGAAAACGGCGTAGACTACCCCATCCCCGATCTGGAAGATGCATCGCGCAAGATCCTGATCGACCGGGATACCGTGAAATCGACCATGTGCACATGGGGTTACAGCAAGTTTGAGGGCAAGACCTCACTTCATAAGAAGCATTCCCATCAGGATTGCGAAGAGATCATGTTCATTCTTTCCGGCAAGGGCGTCGGCGGCGTGGGCGATTTTGAGACGATCCAGCAGGCGGGCGATACGATTTTCGTCCCGCGCGGCGAAACGCATTGGTTCTACAACCCCTTCGACGAGCCGCTGGAAATGATGTGGCTTTATACAAAGCCCTCCCTGCGCGACGCGGGATATAACCTCGAATCGAGAGGCTATTCCGATGTCAGCGGCGATGTAGAAAAGCAGCAGTTCGGAAAATAAACATATGCGGCGCTCCGTGTTCCGGAGCGCCGCGCCGAGAGGTTCAGAATATGAAGGTCGTTATCACGGATTATCAATATGAGAACATCAATACCGAGCGCGCTCTGATCGAGGGTGCCGGCCATACGCTCCTGGCCTATCAGGAAAAAGCGCCGGAACGGCTGATCCCTCTGCTGCGGGACGCGGATGCCATCATTACCCAGTACTCCAGCATTGACCGCAGCGTCATTGAAAGCCTTACGCACTGCAAGATGATCATCAAATATGGCATCGGCGTGAACAACATTGATGTGGACGCCGCCACGGAGCGCGGCATCTACGTCTGCAACGTTCCCGATTACGGCGTTGAAGAGGTTTCCGACCACGCAGTGACGATGCTGCTCGCGTT
>CAMAEX010000228.1:0-2907 GCA_945832065.1 uncultured Clostridia bacterium
TGCCACGACCCCTTCGGGGTCTCGCAATGACAAAACTGTAGTTTTTTTGACAGTCCGAAGGGAGACGCTTCATGAAAAGCGTCTCCCTTGTTGATTTCCTTAATATGCCACGCCCCAATAGATCATGGTCTTTGCTTCCTTGCCGCAGATCGCGCACTTGTCTCCGAGCTTCTCCTGCGCGAAGGGCATACAGCGGCTGGACATGCCCGCTTCTTCCTTCATGCGGTTCTCGCAAGCCTCGTCGCCGCACCACATCGTGCGGATAAAGCCGCCGTGCTCCTGCTGCAGGCGCTTGGCTTCCTCGAGCGTCTCGGCATCATAGATATGCTCGGTCAGGTTCTTCTTCGCCTTTTCGAACATGCCCTGATGCACGGCTTCCAAAAGCTCCGCCGCTTTCGTCTCCAGCTCGTCAAGGCTGACAAAGGTCTTTTCGCCGTTGTCGCGGCGCACAAGGACGCACTGGTTGTTCTCGATATCCTTCGGTCCCAGCTCCAGACGCAGCGGCACGCCCTTCATCTCATACTCGGCGAACTTCCAGCCGGGGCTTTGCTCGCTCTCGTCGATCTTCACACGCACACCGGCAGTTTTCAAGCGCTCCGCGACCTCACGCGCTTTGTCCAAGACGCCCTCCTTGTGCATCGCGATCGGGATGACCACGAGCTGCACGGGCGCGATCTTCGGCGGCAGCACCAAGCCGCTGTTATCGCCGTGGGTCATGATAATGCCGCCGATCAGACGGGTGGAAACGCCCCACGAGGTCTGATGTGGGAACGCCTGCTGGTTGTTCTTTTCGGTAAAATGAATGTCAAACGCTTTGGCAAAGCCGTCACCGAAATAGTGGGAGGTGCCCGCCTGCAGCGCCTTGCGGTCGTGCATCATGCACTCGATGGTATAGGTCGCCTCCGCGCCGTTGAACTTCTCCTTGTCGGTCTTTTTGCCGCGCGTGACGGGCATGGCAAGCACATTTTCACAGAAGTCGGCGTAGACATTGAGCATCCGCTCGGTCTCTTCACGCGCCTCGTCCGCCGTTGCGTGCATGGTGTGTCCCTCCTGCCAGAGGAACTCACGGTGGCGCAGGAAGGGACGGCTGGTTTTCTCCCAGCGCAGGACGCTGCACCACTGGTTATACATCTTCGGCAGATCGCGCCACGAATGGATGATATCGCGGTAATGCTCACAGAACAGCGTCTCCGAGGTCGGACGGATGCAGTAGCGCTCCTCTAACTTATCGTTGCCGCCCATTGTGACCCACGCGCACTCCGGCGCGAAGCCCTCGACATGATCCTTTTCCTTTTGCAGCAGGGATTCCGGGATCAGCATGGGCATATAGACATTCTCAGCACCCGTCTTCTTAAACTCCGCGTCCAAGAGCTTCTGGATGTTCTCCCAGATCGCGTATCCGTAGGGGCGGTAAATGAACATACCTTTGATAGAGGAGTAGTCGATCAGCTCCGCCTTTTTGCACACATCGGTGTACCACTGGGCAAAATCGACCTCCATATCCGTAATTTGCTCAACCTTCTTTTCCTTCGCCATTTCTGTATATCTTCCTTTCCCGCGCGTCGGCGGCAGTCATTCATTGTTATTATAACACCTTTGTCAAGGGGCGGCATAAAATGGAGTGCGAAGTTTTCTCCGAAGGAGGCAGCCCTATGGTGCAGTTCACCGTTACCCTCGACCCCGTGGTTGCGGAATTCTATCGGCGCGTCGCGGAGCTGACGGACATTCCCGTAGAAACCGTGCTTTCCGATGCGCTTTTTAAGCTCGCGGGCGAGCTATCGCTGGAGGCGATGCGGAAAAAGTAGTTTCCGTCATTGTATTTTCCGCGAGAACCTGTTATAATGTAATCGACTACAGAGACAGAGGTGAATCGGATGAAATCAATCCGTGATGTTTACAAGATCGGCAAGGGACCGTCCAGTTCGCATACGATCGGCCCGGAGCGTGCCGCAAAGCTGTTTTTGCAGCGCTATCCCGATGCCGACCGTTACCGCGTAACGCTTTACGGTTCTCTATGCAAGACCGGACGCGGCCACGGCACGGACCGCGTACTTTTGGAGGTGCTGGGCAAGGAGCGGACAGAGATCATCTTCTGCGACTATACGACCGAGCAGCTCCCCCACCCGAACACAATGGATTTCTTCGCCTACCGGGGCGAGGAGCAGGTCGGTTCCCTGCGCGTACTCTCTGTCGGCGGCGGCGATATCGTCGTGGACGGAGAGCCGCAGTCCGAAGCGGAGGAGGTCTATCCCGAAAACTCCTTTGCGGAGATCCAGCAGTTCTGCGCGTGGCGCTATATCTCACTGAGTGAATATGTCGAGTTGAACGAGGGCCCTGAGATTTGGGACTTCCTCGCGGAGATCTGGCGGGCGATGAAGCGCTCGGTCGCCGTGGGTCTGCATACGGAGGGCGTTCTTCCCGGCGGACTGAATGTCATGCGCAAGGCGCGGCATCTGTTCATGCAGGAGAAGGAAAACGAGCTGCCGCAGGTACGCGAGTTGCGCATCGTCTGTTCCTATGCCTTTGCCGTCTCCGAGGAGAACGCCGGCAACGGCACCATCGTCACCGCGCCCACCTGCGGCAGCGCCGGTGTCCTGCCGGCAGTCCTTCTGTATATGCAGGAGCGGCACGACATCCCCGATGAAAAGGTATTGCAGGCGCTTGCCGTGGCAGGTCTGTTCGGCAGCCTCGTCAAGCGGAACGCGTCCATTTCCGGCGCGGAGTGCGGCTGTCAGGCGGAGATCGGCACCGCCTGCTCCATGGCAGCAGCCGCCCTTTGCACCCTCATGGATAAGCCCATTGCCGAGACGGAATACGCTGCCGAGGTCGCCATGGAGCATCAGCTCGGTCTGACCTGCGACCCCATCTGCGGACTCGTGCAGATCCCGTGCATTGAACGCAACGCCG
>CAMAEX010000229.1:0-2876 GCA_945832065.1 uncultured Clostridia bacterium
GAGAGGGTATGAAATGATTCAATATATCATCGAGGGCGGGAAACCGCTCCAAGGGACGGTCACCATCAGCGGCGCGAAGAACGCGGCAGTGGCGATCCTCCCCGCAACGCTACTGGTCAACGGCACCTGCCGCATTGAGAATGTCCCGGATATTTCGGATGTACGGCTTCTGCTTGAGATTTTAGACAGCATGGGCGCGGAGATCCGCCGCTTAAGCCCCAACACGCTGGAGATCACCTGCACCCATGTGCGCGACAGCGAGGCGTCCGACGCGCTCGTGCGCCGCATCCGTGCGTCGTATTATTTCATCGGCGCGCAGTTAGGGCGCTTCAATCACGCGAGAGTCGCGCTGCCCGGCGGCTGTAATTTCGGGCCGCGTCCCATTGACCAGCACATCAAGGGCTTTGAGGCGATGGGCGCAACGGTGGATCTGCAAAACGGTTTTGTCTGCGCAAGCGCCCCCGAGGAGGGCTTGACCGGAGGCAGAGTCAATCTCGATGTCGTCTCCGTCGGCGCGACGATGAATATCATGATCGGCGCCGTCCTCGCCGGCGGCACGACCATCATCGAAAACGCCGCCAAGGAGCCGCACATCGTCGATCTGGCGAACTTCCTGAACGCCATGGGCGCGAAGGTCTCCGGCGCGGGTACGGATGTTATCAAGATTCGCGGCGTCAAGTCGCTGCGCGGCGGCTTCTATTCCATCATTCCCGACCAGATCGAGGCAGGCACCTATATGGCAGCTGTCGCGGCGGTGGGCGGCGATGTGCTCGTGCAGAATGTCATCCCGAAGCACATGGACACCATCAGCGCCAAGCTGCGCGAGATGGGCGCAAAGGTCACCGAATACGATGATGCCATCCGCGTCCAGCGCAGCGGTCACCTGCGTCGGGCGAATGTCAAGACCCTGCCCTATCCCGGCTTCCCGACGGATATGCAGCCCCAGATCGCGGTGTGTATGTCCCTCGCCTCAGGTGTCAGCGTGATCACCGAGAGCATTTACGACACCCGCTTCGGCTACTGCGCGGAGCTGAACCGCATGGGTGCCGCCATCAAGGTGGATACCAAGGTCGCCGTCATTACGGGCGTGGACCGTCTCCACGGCTGCACCGTCCGCGCCTGTGATCTGCGCGCGGGCGCAGCAATGGTCATCGCAGGACTCGCCGCAGATGGCAAGACCACCATCGAAGATGTCGAATATATCGAGCGCGGCTATGAGAATCTGATCGGAAAGCTGCAAGGTCTCGGCGCAACCATCAAGCGCGTCGAAACCCCCGCCCCAAGAACCGCCTCCGTCGCAGGCTGAGCCTTCTTGACCGCAGTATAAAAACCAAATGCACATCCTTTTGGGTGTGCATTTCGACGCATTCGAAATCTCTCCCCTCCCTGTCATTGCGAGGAGCGCAGCGACATGACAATCTATTCTCCTTCTCTGTGCTGCGTCGGTAATTCCTGCACGAGATTGCCACGCCCTACGGGCTCGCAATGACAAAGATGAAGCAAAATTTAAAATGCACATCCTTTCGGGTGTGCATTTTTTGAGAGGTAACCGATATGGAAATATTCGTTAAAGTGCTGGAGCTGATCGGTACGGTCGCCTTTGCCGCTTCGGGGGCACTGATCGCAATGAGAAAGCATATGGATCTGCTCGGTGTGATCGTCCTCGGCGTCGTCACCGCTGTCGGCGGCGGCATTCTGCGCGACCTAATTCTCGGCATCACGCCGCCGCTCGCCTTTCGCGACCCAACCTGCGCGATTGTCGCCATCGCTACGGCGATCGTGCTGTTTATCCCGTGGGTGCGGCACAAGCTGATGCATAACACGCGGCTGTTTGACGCGGTGCTGCTGGTGATGGACTCGGTGGGTTTAGGCGTTTTCACGGTCATGGGCATTTGGAACGCCCTTAGCTTCTCCCCCGACCGCAGCACCTTTCTGTTGGTTTTTGTCGGCGTGCTGACCGGCGTCGGCGGCGGCGTGATCCGCGATGTTCTCGCCGGCGATCTGCCCTACATTCTCGTCAAGCACATCTATGCCTGCGCCTCGCTGCTGGGCGCGATCACCTGCGCGCTGCTCTGGCGCTGCCTGCCGCAGTATGCCGCCATGCTGATTGCAATTGTGCTGGTGCTGGTGATCCGCCTGCTCTCGGCGTACTTCCGCTGGAACCTCCCCCGCGCCGACGACGTCAATTGACCGCCCGTGCGGAAACTACCGGCTGCGTACCTGCCACCGTCCCATGCAGCATCCTCCCGCCACCCCTGACACCACATAATAATTCCCCGCAAAAGGCGACAAACGCACCTTTTGCGGGGATTTTTTCTTACACTTGTAGGACGGGGATCATACCCTGCCGCATTGGGAAACCGCCCAAAATTTTCCGAAATTCGAGAAAATAATGATTGACAAATCCGATTTTCACAGGTAAAATAGATAAGCCTGCGGACAAGCAGGCTATCCTTGCCGCTGACGCGATCGGCGGCCAAAAGTCCAGAAGGAGGTGCAAACAACAATGGCTAAGATTTCCGGCAAGTATGAGATCGTCTATATCATCGACCCCGCTAAGGGTGAAGAGGGTATCGCCGCTCTCGTGGAAAAGTTCAAGGCGATGGTTGAGGCAGAAGGTACTCTCACGGGTATCGAGGAATGGGGCAAGCGTCGGCTCGCCTATCCGATCAACGACCTGCCCGAAGGCTACTATGTCCTGATGAACTGCGAGTGCAAGCCCGAGCTTCCCGCCGAGCTGGACCGTGTGTTCAAGATCACGGACGGCATTCTGCGTTCCATCATCGTCGCAGTCGAAGAGTAAGGAGGCCCTTTCATGCTGAACCACATCGTTCTCATGGGTCGTCTTACCCGTGACCCCGAGCTTCGTCGGACCG
>CAMAEX010000230.1:0-2867 GCA_945832065.1 uncultured Clostridia bacterium
CACGGTATCGCAATTAAAATGTGCGTTGCACATTTTAATTGGTGATTGGTATGA
Organism: uncultured Clostridia bacterium; assembly: GCA_945832065.1. Lineage (GTDB taxonomy): Bacteria > Bacillota > Clostridia > Oscillospirales > Oscillospiraceae > JAZOXB01. The sequence continues at coordinate 55 of CAMAEX010000230.1, forward strand.
GATTGCCACAGTCAGTGTGCGCACTGGCTTCGCAATGACAAAGGAGGTTGCCTTCTCGTGTCATTATGCAAGCGTTCCCGTAAAAACGCGGACAGCGTCGCCGGTGAGGTGGATCTGCGTCTTGTCCGCAGCTTCTGTGACATCGACAAACAGTGTGCCGCCTTCGCATTCGACGCGGACTTGTTCGCCGCTGACGATTCCCCGCAGCGTCAGCGCTGCCGCCGTTGCGCCGGTGCCTGTTCCGCAGGCGAGGGTAAAATCCTCTACGCCGCGCTCAAAGGTCAGAAGCCGCACGGCATTTTCACCGAGACGTTCGTAGAGATTCACGTTCGCCCCGCGCGGCAGCTCCTCCGCGTGGCGCAAGAAACGCGCAAATTCGCGCAGTTTCGCTCGACTTTCGCTCAAATCGGCGGAAATCACCAGATGTGGGATACCGGGCTCACCCAATTCAAGGTAATCGCAGACATATCCGCCGATTACGGTTTGTAATTTTACGACGCTTGGTGCATTCAGACGAATGCGGTATAGGCTTTCGCTGACGCGTGTGCCGACGACCATTCCGGCAGGCGTCTCAATGCGCTGAAGCTCACCGGACAGACCTCGGTCATGGCAGTGGCGGCAGATGCAGCGTGCGCCGTTGCCGCACATCTCGGCGGTCGAGCCGTCGTTGTTGTAAAAGCGCATTTTGCAGTCGCCGCCCTGTTCGGCTGCCTCAAGGATCATCAGTCCGTCCGCACCGACGGAAAAATTTCTTTTGCAAAGCTGCCTTGCCAGCTTGGGGTAGTCGGTTTCCGGAATTGCGCGGTCAAAATTTTCGAGCAGAACAAAGTCGTTGCCCGCACCGCAATATTTGTAAAAAGTCAAGGGATCCCCTCCTTACTGCGACCTGTTTCTGCGCTTGATTTTCCCCATCATATCACAGCTTTCACCGCCCGTCAAGAACCCGCGCGTCGGCTCTCTGTCCCACGGGAGAAAACGCCCCCAATAAACGCACCCCCCTGTAGGGCGGGGACATGTCATAAGCCGGTGCAGGAACTACCGGTTTTGCACAAATCTCCCCTCCATGTCATTGCGAGGAGCGCAGCGACGTGGCAATCTATGCAGTTTAAGCTTGTACATAGCCGATTGTTCCCACATGAGATTACACCCGCAATACCCGCAATACCCGCAAGGAGCACGCCGCATCCGTAGCGCTCCTTCGTCGCGAACGGCTGCGCAGGGGGCACGCCGCATCCGTAGCGCTCGTTCCTCGCGAACGGCTGCGCAGCCACGCCTCGTTCCTCGGCTCGCAATGACAAGAGGGGAGACCTTGAGACGTTTTCATACTCACGATACGCTTGTTCCTCCTTCTCTCTTAGCCCTTCCTTACTTCTCAGCCTTTCTGTCTATTGACTCCTGCGCCAAAGACGGGTATAATAGCATCATTTCTTATAACAAAACGGGCTGCGTTGCGATGTCGAAGCAGAAAGGAAAGTGATGCAATGAAGCTGTCAAAGGGATATAAAAAATTTTTGCTCCTCTGGTCGGGGGAATTCGTCTCGGCGATCGGCGGCGGACTTTCGAGCTTTGGACTCAGTGTATATGTTTTTCAGCAGACCGGCAGTGCCGCAAGCACCGCGCTGGTGACGCTGCTGGCGTTTCTTCCTGCGCTGGTGCTGGGCGTGCCTGCGGGCGTGCTGGCGGATCGCTTTGACCGCAGGCTGATGATGATGCTGGGTGACGGCTGCTCGGCAATCGGCTTGATCTATATTTTGATCTGTATGTGTATGGGAGAGGCTGCGCTGTGGCAGATCTGCGTGGGCGTCACGATCAGCTCGATGTTTTCCGCCTTGCTGGATCCGGCGTATAAAGCTACGGTGACCGATCTTTTGACCAAAGAGGAGTACACGAAAGCAAGCGGACTGATCTCGTTGGCAGGCAGTTCAAGATACCTGATCGCGCCTGCGTTGGCAGGGGCGCTGCTCGCCGTGGCGGATATCCGGCTGCTGCTGATCATAGACATTTCCACCTTTTTCTTTACGGTTGCGGTGACCGGGATCGTGAGAAAGGGGCTGCAAAGCAACCGAACCACAGAACCGCATTCCTTTTTCGCGGATATCAAGGACGGTTGGAATGCCATTCGCAAGCAGAGCGGAGTGATTTCCCTGATCGTGATGACCTTTTTTATGACCTTTGCCTTGGGCAGCGTCCAAATTCTCTCGGAGCCGATGATCCTGAGCTTTGCAAGCAGCACAACGCTGGGCATTGCAGAGACGATCTGCGCCACGGGGATGCTCGTGTCCAGTCTGCTCGTGGGTGTTTTCGGAATCAAAAAGCATTTTGTGCGGACATTATGCCTCTCTCTGTTTTTTGCAGGGGCTTGTATGATCCTGTTCGGGTTGAAAGAGAGCATTTTGATGATCTGCGTGTTCGGCTTCCTGTTCTTTGCCATGCTGCCCTTCGCGAACGGGAGCTTTGATTATCTGCTCCGTACCAATATCCCGCCTGCGCTGCAAGGGCGCGCATGGGGCTTGATCGGGCTGCTTACGCAGATCGGCTATGTCGCGGCGTACGGGATCTCGGGTCTGCTGGCAGACGGTGCCGCCGATGCTCTGAACATCAGCGTCGGACGGGGCGCGGCGATCGTCATTATCGCCTCCGGTGCTTTGATGATGCTTGCCACGACAGCGCTCTATTTCATGAAAAATGTTCGAAAATTAGAAAACGCATAAACACACAGCGCCTCTCGCATACAGAGAGGCGCTGTGTTTATCTGTAGGGCGGGGGGGACGTTTGCGAGCGCCGCCTGCGGCGGAAGAAGCGAGCAAAAAGGA
>CAMAEX010000231.1:0-2844 GCA_945832065.1 uncultured Clostridia bacterium
CGCTTCTCCCGCCGCAGGCGGCGCTCGCAAACGTCCCCCCGCCGGTGCAGGAACCACAGACCGCGTACCGATCCGCAAGCAGCAGAAAACCCACCTGCGGCAAACCTATTCTATTATCCCTTCGCCTCCGGCAGGCTTGCCGCCGCGACGGACTGCCCGACCCGGCGGGTCTTTTCATCCGGCAGCATCACACACACCTTCTCCGCAAGCGCCGGATACTCCTCCCGCAGGATCTTCAGGCAGGTGTCCAAAATAATACTTCCGCCCACGCCCGACATCACGCGTCCGAGGACGATCATATGATGCACATCATAGAAGCGGCAGTAGAGCTTCATCGTATGCGCCAAATACGCGCCGATGGATTCAAAAATCTTCTTTGCCCGCTTGTCGCCCTTTTCCACAAGCTGCTGCACCGCCTTGAGCTTTTCGGCAGGTGTCAAGTTTTCGTCCAGCTCGATGCCCGCCTTGGGCGCGAGCTTGATCACCGCGTCCTGCGAGAAATACTTGCAGCCGACGCCGATGTCGGTGGACCACTCATCCTCCATCGCGCCCTCAAATAGATCCACCGGCGCAAAGGCAAGCTCGTTGAGCCAGCCGAGGACATTACCGTCGGCGTCCACATAGCCGACCGCCTCGCTTGTACCCATCGCCATGCCCATCACGGAGCCGCACTCCAAGCCCATTGCGCCCGCCAAAGCGGTCACATCGCCGTCGTTGGCAACCACAATGGGCACATCGCCGATCTCCAGCGCCGCGCGGTCATAGATGGTCTTGACAAGGTCGCGCTTTTCTCTCGGCACCTTGATAAACAGCGAGGAAACCATCGGGCTGTTGCCGATGAACACGCCCGCAGAGGAGACACCGATGCCGTCCACCCGGGGCATTTTGGACGCTGCGGTCTTGAACGCGGCAACGATGCCGTCAAAATGATACTGCGGGTCAGACTCCGTCTTCGGATGCCAGACGACCTCCTCGGAGTAGACGGTCTTGCCGTCGATAACAGCGGAGACCTTGCGGTCGGAGCCGCCCGCGTCAAAGCCGATGCGGCATCCCTCCATATGTCCGCCGATGGAGACGGAGGACTCATTCGCCTGCGGGCAGTCCTCGATCGGGCAGTCGATGACCTCGAACGGCACCTCATACACATCCTGCATGAACTGCACGTCGAATTTCCGCTCACCTTCCAGGGTGTACGCCTGCTGCAGCCGCTGCGCCAGCGCGGAATCGCCGCAGATATAGATGCGGAAGCCGCCGATGGACCACAGGAGGAACTTCACATAGCGCTCGACAAAGCGGTAATCCGCCTCGCGCAGCTCCTCGGTGCCGTGAATTTTCGTGTGATGCACGGAGATCTTGCCCTTGTCGCGCTCGATGGCGATGGTGAGCGGCTTCTCCGCGCCCTTTTCATAAGCGTCGATCCAAACGCCGAAGGGGATAAAGTCCGTGTCCAGCACGGGAAGATTTTTGACGGAATATTCAATGCCTAAATACTTCATTGGTATCTCCTCAATGCTTTGCGGCTTCTTCCGCAACGATTTTTTGCATCTCGTCCCACTTTGTCTCCATGTCCGCCACAAGCTTAAGCTGAGCGCGGGCGCGGACGAGGTTATGTTCGGGGTAAGCGGTCTTGAAATAACGGTCGCCGTCAAGATAGTCGGTCAGGAAGCGCACCGCCAGCTCCAGCGTGATGATCTTCGCGCCGAGCGGCAGAAGCTCCGTCTCCTTCTCGGTCAGGCTGCGGCAGGCGGTAAGGTAGCCCGCCGTGTAAACGCGGAACAGCTCCAAATTGATGCCCATCTTGCTCAGATCCGGCTCATCCTCCGGGGCAGTCGCCGCGCCGAAGCGGATGGAGTCGCCGAAATCATACAGCGACGAGCCGGGCATGACGGTGTCGAGGTCGAGCACGCACATCGCCTTGCGCGTCTCGCGGTCGAGCAGGACATTGTTGAGCTTGGTGTCGTTGTGGGTCACGCGCAGGGGCAGCGCATTCGTTTCGAGCAGACGGCAGATGGTTCCCGCCTCCTCCTCCCGCGCCATGATAAAGTCAATCTCCGCCTGCACGCCTTCAGCTCTGCCCGCAGCGTTCTGCGCGAGGGCTTCCTTAAACATACGGTAGCGGTTAATGGTATTATGAAACAGTGGGATGGTTTCATGCAGCGTCTCTGCGGGAAAATCGCGCAGTAATTCTTGGAAACGCCCAAATGCGATGGCGCTTTCGTAAAAATCGCGATCCGTCTCCGGCGCTTCGAGGCAAATGCCGTCGGCAAACTCATAGCAGCGCCAATATTCGCCAGCTTCATCCACATAGGAATAATCGCCCGTGTCGGCAGTGACAAAATGCAGCGTCTCCGACGGGTCGGCTACGCGCTCGCTGAGATACTTCGTCACGGCACTGACATTCTCCATGACCGCCTTCGGGTCAGTGAAAACATATTTGTTGATACATTGTAAAATATAGACCTTGCCGTGTTCGGTCTTTACCTGATAAGTACTGTTAATATGCCCTGAACCAAATTCCTTGCAGCTGATGCAGGCACCGTCGGTCTGAAAATGCCCGACCACGGCATTCGGATTAAGGGTTTTCTTCATACGGAATCATCCTCTCGTTTCTTTCATCCTATGCACAAATGGCTTGCGGGTGTGTATATTCGATGTTACGGTGTTTGATTATAACACGCATTTACCAAAAACGCAAGCAAATAATACATTTTCGACGATGTTTTCCAAAAAAACCTCAGACAAACGCGAGTTTTGTAGGTTTGTCTGATACTAAAAACCGATTAAAATATTCATTTCAATCGGTTTTCAACGCCGTACCGGCGTTGCATTTTCGCGATGATAAGG
>CAMAEX010000232.1:0-2833 GCA_945832065.1 uncultured Clostridia bacterium
ATCACCAATTAAAATGTGCAAAGCACATTTTAATTGGTGATTGGTATGAAAAGAAATAAAAGCATTTTCATCGGGAAGCGGAAAATCGCCCTTCAGGCAGCTTCCCGTCTCCGGAACAAAGCGGCGCCGCTCTTCGCAGGGAACGCTTCATCCGGCATTCAAGCCGCATTTCACCCGCCGGCTTGCGTCAGCGCTGGACACGCCCAGAGGCGTTGCCCGCCGCAAGCGCCTTGACCTCTGCGAGAGAAACAAGGTTGAAATCGTGCTCGATGGTGTGCTTGAGGCAGGAAGCCGCAACGGCAAAATTGATCGTATCCTGCGGGGCGTAGCCCTCGCTGAGCGCGTAGATCAATCCGCCGCCGAAAGAGTCGCCGCCGCCGACACGATCGACGATCTGAATGCGGTAGGTCGGCGAGAAATAAGCATTCTCCCCGTCATAAAGCATTCCCGCCCAATCGTTCACACTGGCGGAAAGGCTGCCGCGCAGGGTGATCGCAACTTTTTTGAAACCAAAGCGCGCGATCAGCTGCTTTGCAACGCTGATGTATGCCTCATGGTCGAGCTTGCCGGAATCCACGTCGGTATGTGCTGCGGAGATCCCGAACACATCCGCTGCATCTGCCTCATTGGCGATGCAGACATCGACAAAGGGCATCAGTTCGGACATGACCCTACCCGCTTCCTCGCTGCTCCAGAGCTTCTTGCGGTAGTTCAGGTCGCAGGATACGGTAATTCCCTTTGCCTTGGCTGCCTTCACGGCATCCATGCAGATGGCAGAGGTCTCGCCGCCGAGTGCCGGTGTGATCCCCGTAAAGTGGAACCACGTCGCGCCTTCAAAAATTCTGTCCCAGTCAAAATCCTCACGCTTTGCCAGCGCGATGGAGGAACCGGCGCGGTCATAGATCACCTTGGAAGCGCGCTGGGAAGCACCCTTCTCGACAAAATATATGCCCAGACGCGGCCCGCCGAAGACAATGTTCTTTGTATCTACGCCATAGCGGCGCAGCTCATTGGCACAGGCCTGTCCGATCTCCTGATCGGGGAGCTTTGTAACATAGCTCGCGTCCATGCCAAGATTGGCGACCGCAACACAGACGTTTGCTTCGCCGCCGGCGTAAGTCGCCTCAAACCGTTCTGCCTGCTTGATGCGAAGATACCCTTCGGGGTTCAGCCGCATCATGATCTCACCCAGTGCAACTAATCTGCTCATGATCGTTCTCCTTATTCCGCAAGGGCGCGGATGAATTCTTTCGCCAATGCGGTGATCTTGTCGAATTCTCCGGCTTCAATCCACTGCTTATTGACGAGGTTGCCGCCCGCGCCGATGCCGGCGCAGCCCGCCTTCATAAATTCGCCCGCATTTTTTTTGCTCACGCCGCCTACTGCAAGCAGAGGGACATGATTGATCGGGCCGCGTATCGCCTTGATATACCCCGCACCCAGACAGCCCGCAGGGAAAACCTTGACGAAGTCTGCACCGTTCTGATGCGCCGTCAGGATCTCCGTCGGGGTCAGCGCGCCGGGCATGGAAACCATACCGAGTTCTTTGGTGCGATGGATCACATCGACATTCATATCGGGCGAAACGATGAACTCCGCACCGGCACCATGTGCCAGCTCCACAAGCGCCACAGAGGTCACTGTGCCCGCACCGACTGCCATGCGGTCGCCCATCGCTTCCTTGATCGCGCGGATGGCATCAGTGGTCTTGTAGAATTCGTCCGGCTTTTTCTGGTTGAACGTGACCTCAATGGCACGGATCCCGCCCGCATAGAACGCCTGTGCCAACGGCACACAATATTTGGGCTCAAGGCCGCGCACAATGGCGACGAGCTTTGTATCGGCCACCAGTTGTATTACTTGTTTTTCCATATTGCTGTACCTCTTATCGCTTCAAAAGATGAATGGCAAACCCTCCGAATGCTTCGGTCAGGTAAATTGCCTTCAGCGAACCGTCCTTGTCGTATTTCGCGGTGGCGGGATCAACGGCGAAGCCCTGTGCTTCCAGCCACTGCACCGCCGCATTGACATCCGGCGTTCCAAAGGCAATGTGTCCCTTCGAGCCGAGATAGTTTTCGCGCATGACTTCGACAACGGAACCGGCAAATACCGAGCTCGCGCCATCCTTTCTTGCATAGCCGAAGGCGGAACAAAAGCGGTCTGCAATTGCCGCCGCATCGGCGCCGTCGGGATTTATGCCGATATGTGCAAGGGTAAATCCAGGCTGCTGCATCGTTCAGACTCCTCTCAAATTGACATTATGGAAGGGATGGTTGCCGCCGAGGACATTGACGACCTCCTCCGCCACCTTGCGCTGGAGCGCCGCGATCGCCGTCTCGCTGTACCACGCACTGTGCGGGGTAGCAATGACATTTTCCATGCCGAGCAGGGGATTGTCTGCCGCGACAGGCTCGTTCTCAAACACGTCCAATCCCGCGCCCGCGATCTCGCCATTGCGAAGCGCCGCGATCAGCGCCGTTTCTTCAATGATCGGTCCGCGCGCGGTATTGATCAGGAATGCGGTGGACTTCATTTTTCTGAGGGCTTCCGCATTGATCATATGCGTTGTTTCTTTGGTAAGCGGGCAGTGCAGGGAGATAAAGTCAGCCTCGGCATAGATCGTGTCCATGTCCGTCAGAGTGACATTCAGCTCTTTGGCGCGTTCCTCGGAACCCCAGGGATCATAGGCCAGCAGCTTCATCCCGAAGCCGGAGAGCTTTCTGGCAACCGTCTGCGGAATACGGCCGAAGCCGACCAGCCCGACCGTGCATTCGCACAGGCGGTACAGCGGCACAACGGAGGAATAGCCCCAATCGCCCCTGCGCAAAGCCGC
>CAMAEX010000233.1:0-2833 GCA_945832065.1 uncultured Clostridia bacterium
ACAAGGTTTGGCAGTCCGGCCTCCTCTTTTAAGCGATTGAAGCTCTTTTCAATGATTTTGCAGTCACAAGGGCGTCCATTGCCATGCGCAACCACAAGGTTATAGTCGAAATACTCATCTCCAAGAAATTCTTTTTGCTTTTGCTGCGTATCCCGCCATTCCCGCAGAATATAGGCAAGGGTTTTCGGAAGCCATACGCGCCTGACGCTGGTAGCGGTCTTAGGCGTTTTAAGTATCAGCCTTGTCTTTGGACAGCTCATCACGGGCGGAAACACAAATAGGATATCCCGATTTCCAAGCGTGTCCATCACTTCCTTTGACGCTCTGAAAAGCTCTCTATCGACATATACGGAGGCGTTATCCTTTGCGATATCCTCATCGCTTATATTGACATTATCCCATGTCAGACCCAGGATTTCGCCCACTCGCAAGGAGCAGGCAAACGCGAGATTCATAGCCACAAACAGCTTTGCGTCCTTGCAGCTGTCCAGCGCCTTGCGAATGATTTCCGCCGTCCAAATTTCTCTCGGTTTCCTTTCGACCTTTGGGAGCGTTACAAAGTCAAACGGATTGCGCGCGATAACCTCCCAACGCACCGCCTGTTTGAAAGCGGATCTGAGCAACTTTATCACCTTTTCAATGTTCGCCGGAGTCATGTATTCCGTCTTTCTTCGCCTGCCGCCAACCTCAACGGGCTGTGTCCTTTGCAGCGTCTTGATGTATTTGTCTGCTTCTCGCGGCGTAATTTCCTTCATCTCCCTATCACCGATGATGGGAACGATATAGTTCGCGATCAGGGCGCAGTTGGAATTGAAGGTAGAATACGACCATGTTTTCTCACCATACAGCGCCACATAATCCTTCATGATCTCCTCTACGGTCTGCTTATTCGGAGGCAGGAATGTACCCTCGTTCTGCTTGTACTCGATTTCAGCACGCCGCTTATGCGCCTCCGCGTAGGTCTTGAAGGTTTCCCAACGCTGCTTTTTTTCTCCGTTCTCATTTTCGTAGGTATATACGACGGAGAACGTCCCTCTTCTTTTTTTAATAGATGCCATTGTTTTTCTCCTTTGCTAAATGTTTTGCTGATCCAGCCATTCATCAAAGGACTTCTTCGATATTCGTATTGAAGCACCGATTTTTACGAACTTTACCTCGCCCTTCTTGACAAACTCATAAGCGGAGGTACGGCTGATTCCTAACAGCATGGCGACCTCCTCAACGGTGTAAGTTCGCTTTTCACAGATGCTCCTTGACGGCTGCTCCATCTTATTCCTCCTCTCCGTATGAAAATCGCCAGGCGATGCATCTGTTGCGTTCAGCATACAGGCAATTCGCCTATGACGCAAATGTACGAATTTAAATGATTCCATAAAGAATGTTATGTCAAAAATAGAAGGGCGGCGGTCACTTTTGCTCCCGGACACGCGGAATTGACCGCCGCCCACCTCCGTTTTTCTTCCATACAATCACACATCTATTCGCCGCTGCTCCCCGATGTGTTTTGGGCGAGAGCTTAGACCGTCCCACGCGTTGGGACGCATTGGATTTTCACCACCCTGCCAACGACAGAGCCGCACTCTGGGACTTAACCTCGACTGTGCGGAAGTCTCATTATTTTCCATGCAGGTCTTGGCATTCTCCTCACGCTGCAAAGGGGTTGCGGCAGGAATAATTCTCGCTCGTGCCTTGGATGTCATCCTTTTTACGGGCTGCCCCGCAGGCAGTCTTCGCGTATGCGCCGCATTGCTCGCTGCATAGAAAGCTCGGTATCTAAGCTGTCGGATATGAAGTTGTCAACGTTCAATCGAGAGAAAAAACATCCCTCTCAATAACCGTGAACAAAAACCGGGTAAATCGGCCCTCTGTTCCTAACTTTTTTTAATTGATTTTTCAAGCCTGGATAATGCCGATTGAATAGAGCATCTGATTGTGCTTTCATTCACATTTTCCCGTTTGGCTATGTCGGTGTATTTCATATTGAGAAAGTATCTCGCATACAGCCTTCTAAGCTGCTTATCCGTAAGCCTTTGCAGCGCTGCACACAATTCAACATTGTCTGCATATCGAAAAAAGATCTCCTCGGCAGATGGTGAATTATGTACAGCTTCATTCTCAATGCCGTCACAGCAGTCGAGAGAAAAATATGCCCTGTACTTATATGTCAGCCTGCGATGAGCTTCTTCTCGCCGCTTATACAGGATAAGCAGTTCTGATACCTCGTCCGGCACTTCGTATAGGCAATCGTGGTCATAAATGGATTGATAGAAATCCCTGAGATTTACTGTTTTCATAGATACCTCCGCAAAATCTTGATTTTTATGTGGAAAGCCAAGAAAAACGGAGGTGAGCGGGCGCGCCGTGGAACCGGATGCAAACAAAAAGCGCCGTGAAACCATACGGCTTTCACAGCGCTTGGCAGACGGGTTTCATACTCCGTCATGTGTTCTTTTAAGGGTAAAGGAATTCACTCATCCATATCGGGTGAGCATTTGTTTCTTTATGAAAATGCAGACAGTAAGCTGTCATAAACTCTGATTTGATTCGCAAAAGAAGAGAAGCACAATGCGGCATACATCGCAGCAGCAAACAACGCATATTTCGTTCGGGAAACGTTGAAAAAGAAAAGCCGCCATAGAGGAAGCAGCCTCCTTAGCGGCAAAAACGTTATTTCATCTTCATCATCCGGGTAAACTTTCCTACCACAATCAGTGCAACGACGATGGAGATAATGGCGAATGCCACGAGCGCGCTGACCCACCACTGGCTCATGGCGCGCTTCTGCTCCTCTTCGGCCTTCTTCTCCGCCTCGGTCTTTTCCCCGGCGATCACG
>CAMAEX010000234.1:0-2804 GCA_945832065.1 uncultured Clostridia bacterium
GAAGTAATCTTAGCACAAGTTACACGGGTTACTTTCCGAGCCATCAGCGAAGAAAAGGAGGATATGGAGCATGGAAAAGCAACCGAAAGACACGGTTGGCTTACAGCCAACGGAACCAAACACATTATATCAAAAACCAACCAATCACGCAAGGAGGATGCCTATGGAGCAGAACAAACGAGAACAGTTTATCATCCACCGGATCGGCGGCACCACCTACAAGGTCAAAGTCGTGTTCAATGAAAACGGCGGCGAGACCATGGAGGATAAAATTTTGCGGATTGTACGCAATGATATGGTTACAAACGACGGAACCTATGGTATAATGGAGACACCACAAATGAGCCGACAGTCTGAAAGGAGCGCATCATGAGCGTGAAACAGACTGAAAGCAAAATTACCGCTCTCTATGAGCGGCTGTCCCGCGACGATGACAACGCCGGGGATAGCAATTCCATCGTGAATCAGAAAAAATACCTCGAAAGCTATGCCCAGCAGAGAGGCTACACCAACTGCCGCCACTATACCGATGATGGATGGAGCGGCGGCAATTTCGAGCGTCCGGCATGGAAACAGCTGGTGGCGGACATTGAAGCAGGCAAGGTGGCCCATGTCATTGTCAAGGATATGAGCCGGGCGGGGCGTGACTATCTGCAAACCGGATTTTACACGGAGGTATTCTTCCGGCAGCACGGCGTTCACTTTGTCGCCATCGCCAACAGCGTGGACAGCGATGATCAGAACAGCAACGAGTTTGCCCCCTTCCTCAACATTATGAACGAGTGGTATCTGCGCGACCTGAGCCGCAAGCAGAAAACCGCCATCCGGGTCAAGGGAGAGTCCGGCAAGCCCACCACCAACTGTGCCATTTACGGTTACAAGAAAGACCCGGAAAACAAATACCATTGGCTGATCGACGAGGAAGCCGCCGCCGTGGTGCGCCGCATTTTCCGATTGACCATCGAGGGCAAAGGACCCTACGATATTGCCCGTATTCTCTTTGAGGATAAGGTGGAGACGCCCGCCGTGTACTTCGGCAAGCAGGGCAAGGGCATCTGGAAAAGCAAGGAGGAATTTTCAAATCCCTATAACTGGAGCGGCTATGTCGTGGGGCAGATTCTCTCCAAGCCGGAGTATATGGGGCATACGGTGAATTTTCGCTCCCACAAGCAGTCCTATAAAGATAAAAACGCCGTAATGAATCCCAAGGAGGATTGGCTGATCTTTGAAGATACCCACGAGGCCATTGTGGACAGAGAAACATGGGAGCTTGCCCAGAAGCTCCGCAAGACGCCCAAGCGCATCGACACGCTGGGGGAAGCGAATCCGCTGACCGGCCTTTTGTACTGCGCCGACTGCGGCGAGAAGATGTATAACCACCGCTCCAAAGGCGGCACGGAGAATAATCCCTATCCCTCTGATTTCTTCGATTGTTCCTCCTATACCCTTGCCCGCCAGAAAAGAACTGCCGCCTGCTGCGGCCATTATATCACGACCAAGGCCCTGCGTACCCTGATTCTGGACACCATCCGCACGGTCAGCACCTTCGCAATTTCCAATCAGGCAGCGTTTATGGAAAAGGTGCGCTCCGCCTCCCAGCTCCGGCAGACGGAAGCGGCCAAAGATGCCAAGCGAAAGCTGAGCAAGGACAAAAAGCGCATTGCCGAGTTGGACACCATCATCAAAAAGCTCTATGAATCCTTTGCTGTCGGACGTATCACCGATGAACGCTTTGACAGTCTGCTGGCAGATTACGAAGCCGAGCAAAAAACGCTGCAAGCCTCTGTCACAGAAGCGGAAGAAAGGCTGTCCGCTTTCGCAGAGGACACCGCCCGTGTGGAGCAGTTTCTGGAGATGGCAAGGAAGTACACGGACTTCTCCGAGCTGACCACGCCCATGATCAACGAGTTTATTGAGAAAATCATCGTCCACGCCCCGGAGCGCATCGATGGCGACCGGGTGCAGGAGGTGGAAATTCACCTTCGCTTTATCGGGCAGTTTGAGTTACCCGCACCGGAGCTGACCGAGGAAGAAATCAAGCGGCAGGAGTTTTTGAAGAAAGAGCGCATTCGCAGCCGGGAGCGCTACCAGAAGTTGAAATCTGGGGAACGCACAGTGGGCGTTCCGGTTACGCTGACCTGCAAGTGCTGCGGGCAGGAATTTGCATCCAAGCGGACGAACACCCTGTTCTGCGGCCCCAACTGCCGTGCAAAATTCTACCGGCAGGAGGCGGCAGAGATCCGCAGTCGGGCGTGTGCCTGCGAAAACTGCGGTAAGGTGTTTACCACAACAAGGTCAGACGTGAAATATTGCAGTGACGATTGTCGGTATGCAGCACAGATCAAGCGGCAGGGCACACGGAAGAAAGCTCTACGAGAAGCTAAGAACGAAAAAGAAACGAAATCAGCATAAGATAAGACGCAACCGGCGGCTTGCCCCTCAATGGGCAGGCCGCCGTTTTTTGCGCAGAAATGGAGGAACAATGAATCTTTTTGAAATTGTCAAATACGGCGTAAGCTGCCGGGAGGCAGCGGAGCTGTACGGCATGGAAGTCAACCGCTACGGCATGGCCCTCTGCCCGTTTCACAACGACCGACATCCCAGTTTGTATGTGGCAGACGACCATTATTATTGCTTCGCCTGCGGGGAACACGGCGATGTGATCGACTTTGCTGCAAGGCTGTTCGGCTTGCCGCTCTATGAGGCGGCGCAGCGTCTGGCAGCAGACTTTCACCTTCCCCCGGACAAACCGCCCAGCGCAGCGGCGCTCCACGCAAAGCGCATCCGAACAGAAGCACAGCAGC
>CAMAEX010000235.1:0-2780 GCA_945832065.1 uncultured Clostridia bacterium
CACGATATCGCAATTAAAATGTGCTTTGCACATTTTAATTGGTGATTGGTATAATATTCTCCGTGCCGTCCACATCATTGCATAAAACCTATCTGTAGGGCGGGGACATGTCTTAAGCGGGTACAGGTACTAACAATAGGGAGTGCCTACACAAGATTGCCACGGCGCAAGCGCCTCGCAATGACAGAACAGGCTACCCCATTTGTCATTGCGAGGAGCGAAGCGACGTGGCAATCTCATGCAGGCGCTGATTGGCGTACCAAGAAACAAGCAACAGTAAAATGCACCCTACACGCTTCCCCATCCCCCATTCTATGCCAAACGCCCGCATCTTTTCCGACGCGGGCGTTTTATCTGTTTGATTTTATGCTGTCGCCGGCACCTTGCTCGAAACAGAGTATTCCGTCACATCGAGGATCGTCTCGCCGTCGATCTGCAGGGCGGTGGGTCGGTCAAATCTCACGGTGATCTCATGTCCCGTCAGGATTTGGCACATCTCCGTATGCTTGACATGCTCCCCTTTGAAGATGGAGGGAAAGACCATGAGGGTTTTCAGCTTTCCCGAACCGAACAACAGACTGACCGAGACGGTGTGTTCCGCATTATTGCGCTCCTGCCGGGGCGCGATCATCATGCCGCCGCCGTAGAATCTGCCGTGCATCGTCGGCGCGAGCCAGACCTTTTTGAAGGTATGGGTCTTCCCGTCCACGGTGATCGTCGCGTTAGCAGGCTTAAAATGGAAGAGCAGCCCCTTGATAGCAATGGAGGTATAATTCACCGGCTTATCCGAGGTGCGGCGCTGTTCGTCGCCGACTTGGCAGCAATAGCCGTCGATGCCGTAGCCGACACCGTTGAGGAAGCGATAGCTCTTTCCCTTGACGGTCACGGTGGGAAGCTCCTGTAAATACTTCTTAATAGAGAACGGCGGTTCCCCCTTCTGCTTGCCAAGGTCGTGCAGGAAGTCATTTCCGCTGCCGACTGCAAAATACATGAGGTCATTCGGAATTTCCAGCCCCGCCGTGTCATTCAGGAAACGGTTGATCGTACCGTCTCCGCCCGCGAGGATCACCGCGTCTTCCTTGGCGATCGCGGAAAAGAAGTCCGTATAGGCGCTGATTTTTGTCATGTCGTAGTAGCGCAGCTCCGCCTCCGGCAGGATCTCGTTCAGCTTCCGCGCCTCCTGCTCTCCACGGCCGTTCCCCGCAAAGGGATTGAACAGAACATGATATACCATAAGTTTCCTCTTTCTATTTGATTTCTTGTGCTTGATTATACTGGTTCATTATACTGGTTCATGCGCGGCTTCGCAATGGGCAATTCCCTTTTTCTGACCAAAATCGACCGATTCCGACGCGGTTTTTGCATTGACACAGGTCGCCGTATGCGCTACAATGGGATTACAGAGGTGAGCGGTATGGAAAAAAACGTCCTGCGGAGTATGCTCCGGGAGAAAAAGCGCGCGCTGACCGAGGCGCAGATCGAAAGCGCCTCTGCCCGTTTGGCGCAGATGTTGTTTGCGCACCCGATGTACCGTCAGGCAAACGCGCTCTATGCCTACTTAAGCTACAATCAGGAGGTACGCACCGAGGCGATCCTTCGCCAAGCCTTGGCAGACGGCAAGCGCGTCGCCGTGCCGAAGGTGTTCGGGGAGGAAATTCGGTTCCTCCGTTTTGACGAAAACACTCCCATTGCCCTCGGCTATAAGGGAATCCCGGAGCCGACGGAGGGCGAGCCTGCGGACGAGCCGGACGCACTCGTTCTGATGCCGGGGCTTGCCTTTGACCCTATGGGGCACCGCATGGGCTACGGCGGCGGCTTCTACGACCGTTTTCTCGCCAAGGAGCCCCACCCGACGATTGCGTTGTGCTATGATTTCCAGCTACTGTCCGACCTACCGGTGCAAGCGCACGATATTCCCGTGGACGCAGTGTTGTCCGCGCCGATCTTGGAGGAAAACGCATGAAGATCGAAGCTGTCTGTGAATATAACGAGCAAGGCTATCTGATCTACGCCGCGAATTATGTCGGCGCTTATGTCCGCGGCGCGACGGAGAATGAGGCGCTGTCAAAATTCAGCGGCGAGGTGCGCTCCTACCTTCGCTGGTGCGGCGTGTGCGAGCCGTCGAGGGAGGACGCCGAGGTCGAGATCGTACAGCGAAAAGAATCCGAACTGCAAATTTGCGACGCCGACTCCGACATTCTGTTTGACACCGAGCGCACGCCCTTAAGCGAGGCGGAGTATGCGCGGCTCAAGCTGCTGGTGTTGAAATCCGCCCGCGACTTCCGCAAACTCTACGCGAGCATTCCCAACCCCGATATCTCCGGCAGAGCGCCGCGCAGAACCTTTTACGGCGCGGTCCCCCGCACACCGAGAGAGATGTATGAGCATACGAATGCCGTAACCTCGTACTATACCGCCGCCTTCGGGCTGGAAACAGAGAATGTCCCGGACATATACGCCAATCGGATGCAGGCACTTGCCGAGCTGGAGACGCTGCCCGATTTTCTCTCGGAGAAGGTCTATATCGCCCCCGACGGGGAAAGCTGGACGATGCGCAAGGTGCTGCGGCGCTTTCTCTGGCACGACCGCATCCACGCCAAAGCCATGTGGCGCACCGCCGTCGCCCTTTGGGGCAGCGAGATCAAGAACCCCTTCTATTTTATATAACCCATACAGGCGTTCTCCCCAACCTCGGGCGAACGCCTGTTTTCGCCCCGTAGGGCGTGGACATGTCCTGTTGAATCAGCGGCTCTGTCTGCGTGGGCAAAGCCCACTTGTCA
>CAMAEX010000236.1:0-2776 GCA_945832065.1 uncultured Clostridia bacterium
CAAAGAGGGCAGCCTTTCCGTGTCATTGCGAGGAGCGCAGCGACGCGGCAATCTCAGGTTGTCGGTTTGTACGCACTCGGTTGTTCCTACACCCGCGCAGACATGTCCACACCCTACTATGCTGTTAAAGCTCAAACTATATATAATAACTTCATAGGCGGATCGTAGAGCACGGCGGCACGATCAAAAGCAAAGGAGGAGATGCACATGGATATGGAGCTGAAGCAGATTTTAGAGCTGTTGGCGCAGCCGGTTTTTCTCGTACGCGACGGCAGCATTCTATGGTGCAACGGCGCAGCGCGCGGTCTGCTTGCCGAAGGTCTTCCCGTCTCCTCTCTTTTGGAGAATAACGCGATGCTGTACGAGGTTTGGCAGCGGGAGGGGACGCTGCATCTGCCGATGATCCTCGGCGGCGCGGAGTATGACGCCTCCGTCCTTGCGATGCAGGCAGGTGATCTCTTCATCGCCGCCCGCCGTCCGCAGGAGGTCAACGCGACGGCAGCGGCGGTGGAACGCGCCTCCGTCACTCTGCGCAGACCGCTGCACACCATGCTGAACGCGGCAAACGCACTGTTTGAGCAGCTTGAAGAAACGCAAACAGAGCCGATTCCCGCCGCGGCAGAGCTGAATCAGGCACTTTATCGGCTCATTCGTCTGTGCGGGCAGATGTCCGACGGCGCGCAGCTTCTGCTGCATCGCAAGGAAGTGCGCCGCGAGATGACGGATATCACCCGTTTTTTGAACGATTTTGTCTCCGCAGCACGCCCGTTGACGGAGTCCGTCGGCGTACAGCTCTTGTTCACACCGCCCGTCAGACCGCTGCGGGGTGATATTGACTGCCAACTGCTGGAACGCGCTCTATATAATTTAATTGCCAACGCCTTAGCGCACTGTCCCTCCGGCAGCACCATTACCCTCAGCGTGCAAAAGCAGGAGCTTCTCCTGCTGCTGCGGGTGAACGATAACGGTAAGGGGGTCGAGCAAGGCATCCTGTCCACCATCTTTGAGCGCTTCTCCGCCTCCGAATTCGGCGCTTCTTCTCAGGGCATTGGGCTGGGGCTGCCGATTGTCCGTGAGATCGCCCGTTTGCACGGCGGGACGATCGCTGTCAGTGGTAATCCCGAGGGCGGAACCTGCGTGACACTGACCCTCTCATTGGAGCCGAGCATTCTGACTTTGCGCAGCCGCACGGTGCGTTATGACGGCTACGGCGACCTCAATCACGCGTTGGTGGAGCTTTCGGATGTTTTGCCGCCGGAGATATACGACCCTGCTGAGATTCAGTAATATTTTCCCCGACCGCGCCGTATATATAGTGCGGAGGGATGACGATGGCGAACGATTCCATTCAGACACTGCCCCATGAGCTGCGGCTCGATAACCGCTCGAAGCTGTCCGTCAGCGGCGTCAGTGAGGTTGAGAGCTTTGACGAGACAACGGTCGTGCTGCACACGGCACGCGGCATTCTGATCATCCGCGGCGAGGCGCTGCATTTGCAGACACTTTCCATTGACGGCGGTCAGGTCGCCGTCAGCGGTACGATCAACTCTCTGAGCTATGAGGAGCCGCAGAAAACCGGGGGCTTCCTGCGCCGCCTGTTCCGATAGATGGAACAGCCGCTCGGACTGCAAGGCAGTCAATTCCTGCTCGCCGCCGCGCTTGGTCTGCTGTACGGTCTGCATTATGACCTGCTGCGCGGGCTGCGGCGTAATCTGCGCGGTCTGACCCATCTGCTTGATGCGTGGTTTGTCCTCTCGTGTCTGCTCGGGAATCTCTGCTTTGCTCTTCTGATCGGCAACGGTGAATACCGCATCTTTATGCTGCTCGGCACCGCACTCGGTATGTTCCTCTGGTTTTTAACGCTCAGCCGCCTTTTTACGCGATGGATCACCACATTTTGGCGTATTGTCACCTTCCCTCTGCGGTGGTTTTGCCGAATGTGCGGAAAATTTCTCGATTTTTTGAAAAAAAGTGTAAAATATCTCTTTTCAAGAGCGAGAAAATCGGTTACAATAAGAAGACAAAACCCTCGCAACGCACAAAAGAAAGGATCGGGAGGAATGTACGATGCGCCTGTGCAAATCGTCACTCATTACCAAGCTCGTCATACTGACGGTGATGCTATACGCAATCGTCACCATCGTCACACTTCAGCCAAAGATCAACGCGCTCAAAGCCGAAAAAGAAGCGCTCAGTGAAGAGGTCTCCGGCTTGCAGCAGTCTAATTTGGAGCTTCAAGAGGACCTTGCGCAGCTCGGCACGGACGCCTCTGTCACCAAAATCGCCCGTGAGCGCCTCAATCTCGTCAGCGACGGTGAGGTCATTTACATCGACAGCAGCAAATAAACGGAGGAACATACTGCATCTATGGAGTTTACAGTCGGTACATTGCTGGAAGGCAAAGTCAAAAGCATCACAAAATTCGGCGCGTTTATTCTCCTGCCGGAGAACCGCACCGGCATGGTTCACATCTCTGAGGTTTCGAATTCCTATGTCAGCGATATCCACGATCATCTGCACGAGGGTGACAGCGTCCGCGTCCGGATCATCGGTATTGATGACGCGGGCAAGATCAGCCTCTCCATCAAACGTGCGCAGGAGCAGGAACGCCGTCCTTCGCGTCCCCGCAGTGAAGCGCCGAAGCCTGCCGCTCCAAAGGCTCCGTTGACCTTTGAGGAAAAGCTGAAGCAGTTTATGTCTGACTCTGACAGTAAAATCTCCGGCTGCCGTCAATACGAGCATAAGACGAAATCCAGACGCCGCTGACGCGGCGTCT
>CAMAEX010000237.1:0-2754 GCA_945832065.1 uncultured Clostridia bacterium
ACGATTCGCAGAGGGTCGCTCGATCGGATGGCCTGCTCATCCTATTCTTAACGCTGAGCCTGCAAGCATGGAAACTACTTTTCGACACGCTGCTTCGTATCACTTCGTAAGATACTTTAGATGACAGATAAAGCAGCTTCGCGGAGGGATGCTCCGCCGCCGCAGGCTTGGGTTTTTGTAGTTTCTTTTGCAATATTACAGGAATTGTTATTTGTTAAAATAATCTCATTTTGGCAGGTGCCGAGATATATGGGTATTATACCAAACCTCAAAATAAATTACAAGAGAAAATCCGCCCGGTTTTGCTTTTTCCCGGTCTCACATCATTGACAAATGAACAAAGGGGCGGGGGAGAGCTTGTGCGCAGTCGGTAGTTCCTGCACACGGGACGTCGAGGACGCCGTCCTCTACGGCGGAGTGCGATGGTTTTCATGGGGATGCCCGCGTTCGAGATCTGCGCGGAGCGCTCCGACGCTATTCACGCTTCACTTTTCCCTGAAGCCCCTGCGTAAGGCGCGTCAGGGATGCCGCACGCTACAGCCGCTGATTGCTGCTGAGCACCGACGAAAAGACGCCCTTTCGTCGGTGCTCAGCAGTGTTTTATGCTTTTAGGCGGTTTAATGCGGCGCGGAGGACGGCGGGGGCTTCGGCGGGGGTTTCCAGCGCGGCGACTGCCTTTTCCATGGGGCAGATGTCCGTATCCGTGCGGTTGCGGATGGCTTTGACGAGGGTCCCGCAGGTCACCTCCACGCCGGCATCCTCCAGCAGCGCCTTTGCCGACTCGGACATGACCTCGCCGTAGACGCTCTGTGCGCCGCCGCAGAGCAGCAGCATGGCTGCCGCCTTGCCGATGATCTTATCCGCGACCGCCATGCCGCACAGCGATTCGCCGGCTTCGATGCGCTCCAAGATCGGCGCGATCCCGCGGCGGCGGTCCGTTAAGACGCGGTCGCGGTCGCAGAACACGCAGGAATAGCCGCCATGCCGCAGCAGTGCAATGGCGCGTCCCGCGGCGTTCATTGCGCGCCCTCTTTGAGATAGAACGCGAGCTGCACCGTGGTTTCGTTGAGCTGCGTGAGCATGACGTAATTGGCGGTGTGTCCGTCGCGCCAAGTATAGATCGGGTAGCTACTGCCGCCCTCCGCCGGTGTGCCGTAGAGGTCGGTCATGGCGGCCTTATAGCCCTCGATGATCTCGTCCAAGCCGCTGTCGGCGGTATAGGTGCAGGAGATGCGGTTGCCCGTGGCAGAGAAGGTGTACTGTACCTGCGTGAAGGTCAGCGCGTCCAGCGTGACGTTATTATAAATATAGATCGTCGTGTCGCTCTGATCGACGGAGAAATCCGGATCGCGGCCCTCCGCAGCGGAGACATCGTCTATGGTATAGGAGACATCCCTCAGTCCCTTATAGTTGATATGGTCATGGTCGGCCTCCTCCGTAGGCTGCGCGGAGGTATCGGGTGCGGCGTTGGTATCGGGTGCGGCGCCGGTTTCGGTCGCTTCGGTGGCATCGGAAGCGGCAGCGTCGGACGAAGGGGCAGCATCGGAAGCGCTGTCCTTACAGGCGGCAAGCGCGGAAAGAAGCAGCAGACACAGCAGCAGTGCAAGAATTTTTTTCATGGATAGAACCCTCCTATTTTTTCTCCGATCTTGCGCACAGAAGACCTGCGCAAAGACCGGTAAATGCGCCGGTGAAAATGCCGCAAAGCAGCAGCACGGGCAGATAGACCAGCAGCGCGGGCGTTTGCGTCACAAGCACCGCCACTGCCGACTGCCCGAGATTATGGGCGATGCCGCCGAACGCGCCCACGACCCAAAGCTGCCGAAGGGGAAAGCGCCGGTACAGCAGCGCCATGACCGCAAAGCTGAGCAGTCCGCCGCCGAAGGCGTAGAGCATCGCCATGGCCTGCCCGAGGATCAGGTTTCCGAGGACAATGCGCACGAGGACGATCCCAAGGGTGTGCTTTTTGCCGAGCTTATGCAGGGCGAACAGGGTCACCACGTTGCTTAAGCCCAATTTCAGTCCGGGGATCGGCAGGGGCAGCGGGATCTGCGCCTCAAGGACGAAGATCGTCAGGGCGATTGCCGCAAGCAGCGCCGATTGCGTGAGTTTTCGCAGGCGCACTTACGCCCTCACCTCCCGAAAATACGCGCTCCCAAGCCGCGAGTCTCCAGCGCCAGATAGAGCGCCGTGCCGAGAATGAGCAGAACGCCCGCCTCTCCTGCGGCGACACAGACGGCGTTGAGCCAAAAGGCACCGCCGATATAGTAGGTCAGCTCTGCGCCGACGATCAGCCCGTTAAAAACGGCGGGCATCAGCAGAGCGGGCAGCGGCAGCTTCCACACCTTTACCTTGCGCAGCGCGTACATCGCCATGGTCGCCAGCAGCGTTGCGGCGGTGCCGAGTAAAAAATCAAGCGGCAGCGCGGCGGCATAGGTCAGGTTGAAGATCATGCAGCCGAGGCTCAGACCGGCGATCGCGCAGGGGGAGAACAGCGTCAGCACGCACAGCGCCTCCGAGACACGGAATTGCACCGCAGCAGAGGCGGAGTCCGGAAACAGCATGTTCTGCAGGACGGTCAGGACAACGTACAGTGCTGCGATCACCGCAGCGCAGGTCAGGTCGCGCGTAGTCAGTTTTTTCATTTGTTTTTTCACTCCATAGTTTTGTTTTTCGACAGGATGGTTTCGAACTGTCGTATTCATACCAATCACCAATTAAAATGTGCAACGCACATTTTAATTGCGATACCGT
>CAMAEX010000238.1:0-2749 GCA_945832065.1 uncultured Clostridia bacterium
CTTTGCCCACGCAGACAGAGCCGCTGATTCAACAGGACATGTCCCCGCCCTACGGGATCAAAATCTGCGGGGATCAGACATTGAACAGGAAGTTGACGATGTCGCCGTCCTTCATGACATATTCCTTGCCTTCGCTGCGGACTAAGCCCTTTGCTTTTGCCGCTGCCATCGTGCCGCAGGCTTTCATATCCTCAAAGGCAATGACCTCCGCACGGATGAAGCCGCGTTCGAAATCGCTGTGGATCTTGCCCGCCGCCTGTGGGGCTTTCGTGCCCTTGCGGATCGTCCATGCGCGGCATTCGTCGCTGCCTGCGGTGAGGAAGGAGATCAGACCGAGCAGGTCATAGCTCGCCTTGATGAGACGATCCAAGCCGGACTCCTTCAGACCCAGCTCCTCCATAAACATTGCCTTTTCCTCGGGGTCGTCCAGCTCCGCGATGTCCGCCTCCAGCTTTGCGCAGATCGGCAGGACGAGGGAACCCTCGGCATCCGCAAGCTGCTTGACCTGCTGATAATAAGGATTCTGTTCGGGTGCTTCCACATCCGCCTCGGAGATGTTGGCGGCGTAGATCGTGCGCTTGAGCGTCAGAAGGTCGCTTGTGGCGATCAGAGCGCGGTCATCGTCCGAGCATTCATAGGTGCGGGCGAGCTTGCCCTCATTCAAATGGGCGAGCAGCCCCTGAAACACCTCGATCTCATGCAAAAAGCGCTTGTCGCCGCCCTTAGCCGCTTTCTGCGCCTTGTCCAAACGGCGTTCGCACATTTCGACATCCGAGAAGATCAGCTCCAAATTGATGATGTCAATGTCGCGCAGGGGATCGGTGCTGCCCTCTACATGGGTGACATTGGAGTCGTCAAAGCAGCGCACCACATGGATGATCGCGTCGGTCGTGCGGATGTTGGAGAGGAACTTGTTACCCAAGCCCTCGCCCTTTGACGCACCCTTGACCAGTCCGGCGATATCGACGAATTCGATCACGGCAGGGGTGAACTTCTTCGGGTTGTGCAGATCCCGCAGCCACTCCAGCCGCTCGTCCGGCACGGCGACGACACCGACATTCGGCTCAATGGTGCAGAACGCATAATTGTCCGCGGGAATCCCCGCATTGGTAATGGCATTAAACAATGTAGACTTGCCGACATTCGGCAGCCCGACGATACCTAATTTCATTTATTTTACCTCTTCCTGATGATCCCTGCCTGAAAACAGTGCGACGGGATCGACTCTTTGCGTGATGCCGCAAATCGAATTTATTATAGTACATGATCCCCTTTTTCTCAAGCGCTTGGGCGAAAAAACTCATAAAATATTTGAGAGTATCTGTATATGATGCGTTTTGCAGGCATATTTCGGCGGTTGTAACAGAACAGGGGTTGTGCTATAATCACCTTAACAGGTGGCAGAAAGTCCGTCGCCGTTTCGACTGCTTGGGAGCGGCGAGGATTGCTGAGAAAGGAGAACGAATGAAGATTATTTTAGATGACCGCCGCCCTCTGCCGGAGGATGGACCTTACAACTGCGTGCGGACCTATGAGGAGTGTATTTTCTTGCTTCGGAATTTTCATACGGTCAGCTTTATCAGCTTGGATTATGAGTTGGCAGGAAAAGAGACCGGATATGATGTGCTGACCTATATGGCGGAAAACGGAAATGCCGTGAAGCATATCAACATCCATTCGGATCACTCTGTTGGGGTGCCGAAAATGCGGGAGTACATTGCAGCGCATTTTCCCGACACTGTCCTCACAATGAATCCCTTATGAAAAGGAGAGAAAACGATGCAGCTTGAGACGGAACGACTGGTATTAAGACCGTTTCGTGCCGACGATGCAGCCGATGTGTTTGCGTATCTGTCTGCGCCGACCGTGCATTGCTTTATGGATATGACGCTTGGCTCCATTGAGGAAGCGAAACGCGAAATAGAAAAAAGACATCGGGAGGAAACGGGTGAATATTTTGCAATCTGCTTGAAGGAAACAGATAAGGTGATCGGTGAGATATTTGCGCATCCCGAAGGAGCAGGTGATACCTTCAGCCCTTGCTGGATGTTAAATACAGAGTATCAAGGAAAAGGCTATGCCTATGAAGCGGCGTATGCTTTTTTTGACTATCTGTTTCGGGAAAAAGAGGCGCGGAGACTCTACGCCTATACCGAGGACGATAACCTTTCCAGTCAAAGGCTCTGCGAAAGGCTGGGCATGAGGAAAGAAGGGCTGTTTTTGGAGTTTATCTCCTTCGTGAACAACCCGGACGGAACGCCAAGGTATGAGAATACCTTTCAATACGCCATTTTGAAGAGGGAGTGGGCGGGAAAGAAGCCGTAATATGCCGCCGTCGAATCGGTGGGTACAAACGGGCTTGTACGCGGTTGGCGGTTCCTGCACCGGCGCGCCGGGGTCGTCGCGCCCTACGGAGAGAGGCGCGGTGCCTTCGGCAGGATAATAACGGAAAAATAAAAAACGGGCATATCCGAAGAGAATCGGATATGCCTGTCATGTTTTGTCGGTTTGCGGATCAGGTCATGCGGCGGTTATAGAGCTTTGCAAGACCGCCTTCAGAGGTTTCGCGGTAGCTGGCGTTGATGTGCTGCCCCGTCTCCTTCATCGTGCGCACGACCATGTCGAAGCTGATGTTTCTCGAGCCGCAGAGGAAGGAGGAGAGGTTGAACGCATCCATTGCGCGCTTGGCGGCGACGGCGTTGCGTTCAATGCACGGGATCTGCACGAGTCCGCAGATGGGGTCGCAGGT
>CAMAEX010000239.1:0-2728 GCA_945832065.1 uncultured Clostridia bacterium
TACGGTCAGATGAACGAGCCGCCCGGAGCAAGAATGCGCGTGGCGCTGTCCGGTCTGACGATGGCAGAGTACTTCCGCGACCGTGAAGGGCAGGATGTGCTGCTGTTCATTGACAATATCTTCCGTTTCACGCAGGCAGGCTCGGAGGTCTCCGCCCTGCTCGGCAGAATGCCGTCCGCCGTCGGCTATCAGCCCACGCTGGCGACTGAAATGGGCGCTTTGCAGGAGCGCATCACCTCCACGAAGAAAGGCTCGATCACCTCTGTGCAGGCGGTCTATGTCCCTGCCGACGACCTGACCGACCCTGCGCCCGCGACGACCTTTGCCCACCTCGACGCGACCACGGTTCTTGACCGCGGCATCGCCTCCCTGGGCATTTATCCCGCCGTCGATCCGCTGGAATCCACCTCTCGTATCCTCACGCCGGATATCGTCGGCGTGGAGCATTACGAGGTCGCCCGCGAGACGCAGCGCATTTTACAGCGCTATAAGGAATTGCAGGACATCATCGCTATTATGGGTATGGATGAGCTGTCCGAGGAGGACAAGCTGACCGTTTCCCGCGCGAGAAAGATCCAACGCTTCCTGTCACAGCCCTTCTCCGTTGCAGAGCAGTTCACCGGCTATGAGGGCAAGTATGTGCCCATTAAGGAGACGATCCGCGGCTTTAAGGAGATTTTGGAGGGCAAGCATGACGATCTGCCCGAGTCCGCGTTCCTCTTCGTCGGCACGATTGACGAGGCGGTCGAGAAGGCGAGAAAGGGTGCTGCGCAATGAGCAGCTTCCGACTCCAGATCGTCACGCCCGACGGCAGCCTCTTTGACGGGCAGGCAGAGGCACTTCGCCTGCGCACGAGCGAGGGCTATGTCAGCATCCGCGCCGGGCATGTGGACTATATCGCCGCGCTCGATGTCGGCATGGTCACCGTCACCAAGGACGGCACGACCAGAGACGCCGCCTGCGGAGGAGGATTTATCAGCGTAGAGAAAGGCGAGGTGCGTCTTGTCGCGACGACCTTTGAATACGCGGATGAAATTGATGTCGAACGCGCTGAATCCGCCAAAAAGCGGGCGGAGGAACGCCTTGCGCAGGCGCAGGAGGAGCGCGACATCGCCCTTGCAAAGGCAAAGCTCTCCCGCGCACTGAACCGCATTGATGTTGCGGAAAAGAAAGCCTGAAGGCTATCAAAACTGCTCCCTGTGTTTCGAACGGGGAGCAGTTTTTTCAGTGACAAACAGGTTTCTGCTTGACACGGACAAAACAGCATTTTATAATAAAAATACGGCATCCCGATACTGAAAAAGAGAGGTATGATACTATGGCAATGATCGTTTGTCCCGGTTGCGGTAAGTACATCAGCGGCGACGAAGCTTTCTGCCCCTATTGCGGTAAGTCGACCAAACCTGAGAAGGTGCAGCAGCAAAGTGCTCCCCAGCCGCAAGCAGTTCCGGTTTATACGAATCCGGGCTATGCACCGCCCGTCTATCCGCAGCAGCCTGCCACGCCGAGTTATGAATTTAAGGGCAAGACCGGCAAGGGTATGGGCTGGATTGTCTTTATGCGCGTGATCCTCTGGATTATTTTTGCAGGGATCGTCATTACCGGCGTGGTGTATGGCATTGAGATGTTCGGTTACCGCGATGGCGAACTGTACGGTATTCTGTGCATCTTAAGCAGCGTTTTGACTGGGTTCATTGTTGTCGCAGGCGGCATGATCGCGCTGAACAACGCAACGAACCTCCGCAGCATCGCAATGAACACCGCAAAGACCGTCGAGCTGCTGCAAGAGATCAAAAGAAAGTAATCACCATTTCGGAGCGTCGGAAACGGCGCTCCGTTTTTCTTTGGTTGACAAGCGGCGGGGATTTTGGTATGCTTTGAGGGGTGATAAAAATGAGTCAAGCAGATATTTTATACCGCGAGACCTGCGAAAAGATCCTCTCGGAGGGCGTTTGGAATACCGACCTTGATGTGCGTCCGCGCTGGCAGGACGGCACACCCGCGCATACGGTCAAGTGCTTCGGCGTTGTGAACCGTGTGGATGTTTCAGGAAAGTAAGCTTGAATGCTAATGAAGCCTACTTCCTGTTCCAAAGAGCGGCAAATTGTACGAGCAGGTTGAAAACGCGCTTTGTGCAAAGCCGGGTGGCTTCTTTCTGTTTATGATATAATGAATAAAACACCATTGGAGAATCGAATTATGACGAAGCATAAAATAGTATTTGGCGATAGTCGTTCATTGAATCAAATTCAAGACAAATCTGTGCAGTTGATTATTACTTCACCACCATATTGGCAGCTAAAGGACTATGGCACAGAAGATCAGATTGGTTTTAACGATAGTTACGAGGAATACATTAATAATCTTAATCTTGTATGGCTGGAATGCAATCGCGTTCTTTCAGATGGTTGTAGACTTTGCATTAATGTTGGAGATCAATTTGCCCGTTCTGTATATTACGGAAGATATAAAGTTATTCCGATTCGTACCGAGATCATTCGTTTTTGCGAATCAATAGGTATGGATTATATGGGAGCTATTATATGGCAAAAAACCACTACAATGAATACCTCCGGTGGTGGTGCGGTTATGGGCAGTTTTCCATATCCCAGAAATGGCATCTTAAAAATGGATTATGAGTTTATTCTTTTGTTCAAGAAGTTAGGCAATGCACCCAAACCTACGCCACAGCAAAAAGCTGCTTCAGAGATGACCAAAGAGGAATGGA
>CAMAEX010000240.1:0-2720 GCA_945832065.1 uncultured Clostridia bacterium
TCTCCACCAACGGCGTTTCCATCCAGGGTCGCTACGGCATCCCCTGCGTCGGCTTTGGTCCCGGTGCCGAATCCCAGGCACATGCGCCGAACGAGATCACCTGGAAGCAGGACCTTGTCGTCTGCGCCGCGCTGTACGCCGCAGTCCCCGGTCTGTATAAGCCCGAGAACAAGGACACCGAGGCAGTATTCCGTCAGGAACTGACCGGCAACGATATTAAGTAATCAACCGAAAGAAAAACGGAGGAAAGAAACAATGAGCAAAACCGTAGAGCTTGCAAGACATCTTGAGACCCTGCACATCAACAACATGTACAAGTCCGACTTCTACTGGACTTGGGACAAGACCGACGACGAGATCGACGCGATCTTCACCGTAGCCGACGCCCTGCGCGACCTGCGCGAGCGCAATAAGTCCACGAAGATCTTCAATTCCGGTCTCGGCATCTCCCTCTTCCGCGACAACTCCACCCGTACCCGCTTCTCCTTCGCCTCCGCCTGCAACCTCCTCGGTCTTGAGGAGCAGGTGCTCGACGAGAAGAAGTCTCAGATCGCCCACGGCGAGACCGTCCGCGAGACCGCGAACATGGTCTCCTTCATGGCAGATGTCATCGGCATCCGTGACGATATGTACATCCATCAGGGTCACGAGTATCAGAAGACCTTCATGGACGCCCTCGAAGACGGCTACCGCGACGGTATCCTCGAGCAGCGCCCGACCCTTGTCAACCTGCAGTGCGACGTTGACCATCCGACGCAGTGCATGGCGGATATGCTCCATGTCATCCACTATTTTGGCGGCGTTGAGAACCTGAAGGGCAAGAAGGTCGCCATGACTTGGGCATACTCCCCCTCCTACGGCAAGCCGCTGTCCGTCCCGCAGGGTGTCATCGGTCTGTTCACCCGCTTCGGCATGGATGTCACGCTGGCGCATCCGGAAGGCTACGACGTATTCCCCGAGGTCGAAGAAATTGCCCGCAAGAACTGCGAGAAGTACGGCTCCAAGTTCCACAAGACCAACGATATGAAGGAAGCCTTCAAGGATGCCGATATCGTCTATCCGAAGTCCTGGGCTCCGTTCAAGGCCATGGAAGAGCGCTCCGAGCTGTATGTCAAGGGCGATCAGAAGGGCATCGACGAGCTGGAGAAGCGCCTGCTTGCGCAGAACGCCGAGCATAAGGACTGGGCTTGCACCGAAGAGATGATGAAGCTGACGAAGGACGGCAAGGCGCTGTATCTGCATTGCCTGCCCGCCGATATCACCGGTCTGAGCTGCGAAGAGGGCGAGGTCGATAACTCCGTCTTTGACCGCTATCTCGTACCGCTGTATAAGCAGGCTTCCTATAAGCCCTACATCATTGCAGCAATGATCTTCATGTCGCAGGTTAAGGATCCCGTCGGCACCCTGATGGCACTCGACGCTTCCGACAACAAGCGCAAGATGTTCTAATGCCGCGCAGCGCTTTGCTGCCGACAGAAAAAATGCACAGCGGAAGTATCCTCGGATGCTTCCGCTGTAATAAAGTGAGGAAAAGAATAAAATGTCTAAAAGAATTGTGATCGCCCTCGGCGGCA
Source organism: uncultured Clostridia bacterium (assembly GCA_945832065.1). GTDB lineage: Bacteria > Bacillota > Clostridia > Oscillospirales > Oscillospiraceae > JAZOXB01. The sequence goes on from CAMAEX010000240.1 coordinate 1,575, forward strand.
ACGCTTTGGGCAATACCCCCTATGAACAGCTCGCCCTCGTCACCGAGACGGCGAAGCCCATCGTAGACCTGATCGAGCAGGGCAACGAGGTCGTCATTGCCCACGGCAACGGTCCGCAGGTCGGTATGATCAACCTCGGCATGGCGACCGCCGCCGAAGCAAAGGCGATCAAGTCCGATATGCCCTTCCCCGAGTGCGGTGCAATGAGCCAAGGCTACATCGGCTACCATCTGCAAAATGCCATCGGCAACGAGCTTGCCGCGCGCGGGATCGTCAAGGATGTCGCCACGGTCGTGACGCAGGTGCTCGTCGACGAGAACGACCCTGCCTTCCAAAATCCCACCAAGCCCGTCGGCGCGTTCTATGACAAAGAAACCGCTGACCGCATCGCTGCGGAAAAGGGTTATACCATGGTCGAGGATGCCGGCAGAGGCTACCGTCAGGTCGTCCCCTCTCCGAAGCCCATAGATGTGATTGAGAAGAACACCGTAAATGCGCTCATCAAGGACGGCTGCGTTGTCATCACGGTCGGCGGTGGCGGCATTCCCGTCGTCCGCAAGGACGGCAAGCTCTACGGCACGCCCGCTGTCATCGACAAGGACTTTGCCTCCGCGAAGCTCGCCGAGCTGGTGCATGCCGACGCGCTGGTCATTCTGACCGCCGTTGACCGCGTCTGCATCAACTGGGGCAAGCCCAACCAGGAAAGCCTCAGTGAAATGAATGTCGAGGAAGCCGAGAAGTACTGCGGCGAAGGACACTTTGCTCCCGGCTCCATGCTGCCGAAGGTCAAGGCCGCGATCTCCTTTGCAAAGACCGGCGGTCAGGCGATCATTGCCTCGCTGGAAAACGCAGGCAAAGCCGTTAAAGGTGAATCCGGCACCATCGTGCATCTTTAATATGATGAAAAGCCGCCTCTCCGCACAAAACGGAGAGGCGGCTTGTTTTGTAAAAGGACTTCCAATAAATTCTCTGTAGGGCGGGGACATGTCCCCGCCGGTGCAGAAACTACCGACTGCGTGCATGCTCGTTCATGCCTTCTGTCTTACGCTTACGCGGACAGCTACCCTACAATGGCGGGTTCGTTTATTGTAGAGATGTTCTCATCAATCAATATCGCGAAGGACTTCCTCAGGCGGATTGTGGAGC
>CAMAEX010000241.1:0-2700 GCA_945832065.1 uncultured Clostridia bacterium
TTTGCTTTGCCATTGAAAAAATCCTCCTGTTGATTTATGAATGGTAAATTTTCTTATTTTGTCCGCACAATACCACTATACACTAAAATTCGCATAATGGCAAGTACTTTTTCTCAAGAACCGCGTTTTTCCACAATTTCCTGCTGAATATTTTTCGGCAGTTCCACATAGTGGCTCGGTTCCATCGAATATTGTCCGCGTCCCTGGGTACGGCTTCTCAGATCGGTCGCATAGCCGAACATCTGCGAAAGCGGAACATTCGCGTCGATCTGCGTTGAGCCGTTTCTCGGCTCCATACCGAGAATGTTGCCGCGCCGTGCGGAGATATCACCGATGACATCGCCGGTGTACTCCTCGGGGACGATAACACTGACCTTCATGATCGGCTCCAGCACGACGGGATTTGCCTTGCGGCAAGCTTCCTTAAATGCCATGGAACCTGCGATTTTGAATGCCATCTCGGACGAGTCGACTTCGTGATAGGAGCCGTCGTACAGCGTGACCTTGACATCCACGACCGGGAAGCCGGCAAGCACGCCTGCCGTCATTGCGCCCTGAATGCCCTGATCGACCGCCGGGATATACTCCTTCGGGATCGCGCCGCCTGTAACGGCGTTGATGAATTCATAGCCCTTGCCGGATTCGTTCGGCTCGAGCTTGATTTTAACATGACCGTACTGACCCTTGCCGCCGGACTGACGGGCATATTTCATGTCCACATCCGCGTTGCCACGCACGGTCTCCTTATAGGCGACCTGCGGCGCACCGACGTTCGCCTCGACCTTAAACTCCCGCAGGAGGCGGTCAACGATGATCTCCAAATGAAGCTCACCCATGCCCGCGATAATGGTCTGACCGGTCTCGTTGTCGGTATAGGTCTTAAAGGTCGGATCTTCCTCCGCCAGCTTCATCAGGGCGATGCCCATCTTCTCCTGTCCCGCCTTCGTTTTCGGCTCGATGGCGACACGGATGACCGGCTCGGGGAATTCCATGGATTCGAGGATGATCGGATGCTTCTCATCGCAGAAGGTATCGCCCGTGGTGGTGTTCTTCACACCGACGGCGGCTGCGATATCGCCGGAGTAGACCGTTTCGATATCCTCACGGTGGTTGGCGTGCATCTGCAAGATTCTGCCCAATCTCTCGCGGGAACCCTTTGTCGAATTGAGCACGGTCGTGCCCTTGTCGATCGTACCGGAATACACGCGGAAGAAGCAGAGCTTGCCGACATAGGGGTCGGTCGCGATCTTGAACGCGAGGGCGGAGAACGGCGCCGCATCATCTGCGGGGCGGAACTCCTCCTCCTCGGTCTTGGGGTTGACGCCGTGAATGCCCTTCTTGTCAAGGGGAGACGGCATATATTCCACGATCGCGTCCAGCAGCTCCTGAACGCCCTTGTTCTTATAAGAGGTGCCGCAGACGACGGGAATCATCTGCACGGCGATGGTCGCCTTGCGGATGGCGGCGCGAATCTTCTCCTGAGGGACTTCTTCGCCGGAGAGATACAGTTCCATGATCTCATCATCTTGATCGGAAACCGCTTCAAGAAGCTTCTCATGATACTCTTCGGCAAGATCACGGAGATCCTCGGGGATGTCTTCCTCGCGGACATCCTTGCCCAGCTCGTCATAGAAGACATTCGCCTTCATCTTGATCAGGTCGACCACGCCGCGGAAGTCTGCCTCCGCGCCGATCGGCAGCTGGATGGGAACAGCGTTACATTTCAGCCGATCATGCATCATTTTGAGAACATTGTAGAAGTCCGCACCCATGATGTCCATCTTATTGACATAGACCATACGCGGGACATTATACTTATCCGCCTGACGCCAGACCGTCTCGCTCTGCGGCTCAACGCCGCCCTTTGCACAAAGAACGGTGACCGCGCCGTCGAGCACACGCAGAGAGCGCTCGACTTCTACGGTGAAGTCCACATGGCCCGGGGTGTCGATGATATTGATGCGGCAGTGACGCCAAAAGCAGGTCGTTGCGGCGGAAGTGATCGTGATGCCGCGCTCCTGCTCCTGCTCCATCCAGTCCATCGTTGCCGTACCCTCATGGGTCTCTCCCAGCTTATAGGTGCGTCCGGTATAGAACAGGATTCGCTCGGTCGTCGTGGTCTTACCGGCGTCAATATGCGCCATGATACCGATATTTCTTGTATTCTCAAGTGAATATTTTCTCGGCATTGGGTAACTCCTTTGCGTTTACCAGCGGAAATGGGAGAAAGCCTTGTTGGCTTCCGCCATCTTGTGCGTATCCTCGCGCTTCTTCACAGACGCGCCGGTGTTGTTGCAGGCATCCATGATCTCGCCTGCGAGACGTTCCTTCATGGTCTTCTCGCTGCGCTTACGGGAATAAGCCGTGAGCCAACGCAGGCCCAAAGTCTGACGACGCTCGGGGCGAACCTCCAGCGGAACCTGGTAGGTGGCGCCGCCGACGCGGCGGGACTTGATTTCCAAGCTGGGCATGATGTTTTCCATGGCCTGCTGGAAAGCGTCGAGACCGTTCTTGCCGGTCTTCTGTTCGACGATTTCAAATGCGCCGTAGACGACTCTTTGGGCAACACCCTTCTTGCCGTCCAGCATGACGCTGTTTACGAGCTTAGTCACCAGAGTGGACTTATAGACAGGATCCGGAAGGACCTCTCTCTTGGGAACATTACCTCTTCTGGGCACTTCGCTTCCCTCCTTCATAAAA
>CAMAEX010000242.1:0-2690 GCA_945832065.1 uncultured Clostridia bacterium
GGGGACAGTGGATATTTCAAAAAAATTATCAGGCAGTATCGCGCGAAATGAAGTGGCCGAATAACTCTTTATCTGATAAATAAGGAAGAATTTCAATCGTTTCCGGCGCAAGGACTTAGAGGAGAACGTTCATTGGTCCCTTATGGCTACCGCCAAGTGCAGCTATTTTGTCGATCAGCTCTGCTGCCTTTGTCGCAAAAGCTCAGGGCGCTTCAGCAGCTTATATTTCTGCCAATTTTCCTGCGCCATGTGCAAGTAATAATCTATCACCAAATATTGCAGGAAAAAATCTGTCGATTTACAGCGTCTTCCTTTCACTTTACGCGACGCCTCTGGTCTATTGCGTATTCAAATCCCATCGGGTGCTGTTTTACCAACTTCTTCGCTCTGTAGAGAATCGCAAAAAGTAACACGCACATTTTGCAGCCAAAAAGCAAAAAACAGGGTCTGGCGCGGCCTCAATGACCGTTCCACCCCCTATTTCAGCGGTATTTACCTATATTTAGAGCTATATTGCCCCTGAAAGCATGAAGGAAACCTCTCTTGTCTTGGTAGACAAAAGAGGTTTCTTTCGTGGCACGCCGTGAGGGATTCGAACCCCCGGCCTTCTGGTCCGTAGTCCGTTTTATGGTGCGGAATACCGTGGACTCTGTGGGAACGCAAAGGAATAGAAAATCCTATATTCTCAAGGCTTTTCGCCCTTTTTGGAGCAAAAAACACAGAAGCTGTTGACACCATTGAAAAACGCAAAAACACGAATTTTGAAAGACATTTGAAAGACGCATTGCCTGTTGTTATCGCTGGCAGGGCACTCCATTTGGGTGCCCTGCCGTTTTCTTGTGGCGCAGTCGGTTGTTCAAGGAAATGCGAGAGCGACTTGCGGCGCAGCCGCAAAGCAGCTCGCATCCCTGCTCCCCCGTGGCCTTGCTGCTGACGGCCTCGATAACGAAGCCGCCGCAATGCCCGCAGACAGTGGAGAATACGCAGGCCAGCCACTATTCCATGCCCCGGCCTTGCTGCTGGTACTGCTGTCCTATGCACGCCTGTCAGTGCCCCGGAGCCGTTGGACAACGGCTTGCCTGTCATGCAGAAATGTGCTTGACAATGCCGACACATCGTGCTATGATGTATTTACATCAAGTATTTGCGTTATAGATATTTTAGGAGGCAATGAAAATGAATGTAAGCCCAAAAGAACGCACTGAATGTATCAACATCCGCGTCACGCCAGAGGAGAAGGCAGCCCTAAAGAAGTTAGCGGCTGCGGCTGGTATGACATTAACGGGCTTTTTGCTTGGTGAAGCCCTCGGAGAAAAAATTGGAGATGCAATTATCAAACGAAGGGAGGACTTGAAAAAATAAATGCCGCCTGCGGGCAATTATTTCCGCAGCGGCGTTATGCACAGGGGCAAGTATTACCCCCTGTGCAACGCTGTAAGTTGTGTACTGTATGTACATCGTCAAAACTGAATCATCGTTTAGTGAATAAAATATGTCGCCAGCCGGTATGTAGAAGCCGGGGAAGGCAAGACTTAGAAGAAATGGAAAGGAGATGATTCTCTGAGTTAAGAAAGGAGCACTTTGCTATGGCCAGAACTGCCGCCTATCGCAAATATCAAATCACTATCAACAATCCCGTTGAAAAAGGTTTTTCCCACGATGCCATTAAGAGAATACTGTCTGAACTGAACAGTTGCCTGTATTGGTGTATCTGCGACGAAATAGGGCAGCAAGGAACACCGCATACCCATGTATATGCCGCGTTCAAAAACGCTGTGATGTTTCAAACGATACAGCAGCGTTTCTATGGCGCGCATATCGAGGATGCCCGTGGGACACATCGTGAAAACCGCGACTACATCCGCAAAGAGGGAAAACACCGCGACACGGACAAGGCGGATACAAATCTTCCGGACACCTTCGAAGAATCCGGCGAGCTGCCCGCTGAATCCGAACGGCGCGTCAAGCAGTCGGAGGCGATCCTCAACATGATTGAAGATGGTGCGTCCGATGCAGAGATCGTGCGGACATATCCCTCTGCGTTGAATCACCTGCCCCGTATCCAGCAAACGCGGCAAGCCCTATTGGCGGACAAGTTCCGCCGTGTGCGCCGCACCAACCTCGAAGTAACTTATATTTGGGGCGCAACCGGTGTGGGCAAGACCCGTGGCATTTTGGACAAGTACGGTGACGAAAATGTATACCGTGTTACTAACTATAAGCACCCCTTTGACGGCTATAAGAGTGAGCCGATTATTGTCTTTGATGAGTTCCGCTCCAGCCTGCCGCTGGCCGATATGCTGAACTATCTTGATGTTTATCCGCTCATGCTCCCCGGCCGGTATACTGACCGCGTAGCCTGTTACACGAGGGCATTTATCGTCAGCAATATCCCCATTGAAAGGCAATACCCTATCGTTCAGCTGGAAGAACCCGCCAGCTATCAAGCGTTTCTCCGCCGTATCAACGGCGGCATTTTGGAGATGCTCCCCGACAGCGGCGACGAGCCGTTTTAAGGGGGTGTGTGAATGCTTCGAGATTACCCGGATGTATTGACACCTGAGCAGGTTGCCGAAGCTCTCGGCATTTCCCGCAAGTCCGTATATCGCCTTTTGCGTGAGCGCACCATAGGGAGCAAGCGCATTGGCACAAAATACCTTATTCCCAAACGCTGCCTGGTGGACTACCTT
>CAMAEX010000243.1:0-2652 GCA_945832065.1 uncultured Clostridia bacterium
AGCGTGTCCATGGGAGCTTGTAAGGTCAAGATCTTCCCGCCGCCCAGCGCGACTTAGAACAGGCCATTGACTATCTGAACACCCTGTCACCCCAGGCGGCGATTCGTTACTACGATCTGCTGGTGTGCGAGATCGCCGGTCTTTCCAAAATGCCGGAATGCTGTCCCTGCCCCAAGGATCTGGCCTTGGCGGCCAAAGGATATAGATACTTGATCGTGAAGAATTATCTTGTGTTCTATGTGGTGGCCGGAGACACGGTGCAGATCCGCAGGACCCTGTACGCCCGCCGGGGCTATCGGGCACTGCTGTAAAGATGAATAGAGAACCCGGGACGCACTTGTCCCGGGTTTATTGCGAATATTTTTCTGCGGAAGTTTTTTGTTACCGGCTGGTTAAAAAAGCCTTTTTGATACTGCCTTATTCTCATCATAGGAACAGCACCGAACTTGGAGAATATCTCCGTGATCTCATCCGGTTACATTCCAAATTAAATGCTCCGGAGATTCTGCGATATTTGCTTATGCCAAGTCATAAAATCGTATTTCGTGTTTTTAGTCGCACTGGAAAATCAGCCATATCCGATCAAAGCGGCGGGCTGCCAGATCCTCTTTGGTAATATTGGGTTAATGCAAATGGCTGTTTTAATTTCGCCGGCAATCACGGTACTTAATGCCGAATCATCTTAATGCTCTCCACTTCACAAAATGTCCGCAATGAGCATCCGCCCGCTCGTGATTGCGGCTTGCGCGGCCGCTGTCGCCATAGCACGGGCCGCACAAATCATCCGTGTCATAAGTGACTGCGCTGCCGGCTCTGTTAACCTCCCGGCTCCCGCCCCAATATTCACAGGTGGCACATTTTTTCTGGTTATAGGAATAAGTATGTTCCATTTTAAACGCTCCTTTCGTCTGTTTTCATCAGTATAACACGGCTCTTTTGAAAACTTAAATTAAATTCCAGTTTTCTTAAAATTTTTTATTGGCTGATTACACCTGTAACAGTGGACGGTAATGTTTCTATGGACACTGTCGGGATCATTTTGCAACTCGCTCAAGCTCCTGCCACACCTTAACCATAGCATAGGTATCCAGCTCGCAGTACTTCAGCAGATTGTGCCGGGCCTTTGCCTGTTCCTCTGGGGGCATGAACTCAATTTTGGGGAAGATGTCCATAGCCTCGCCGCCATTGTGAACGCCTTCCAGATTGTGATAATCCAGACTGGGATCATCGGGAAAAATAGCCGGCAGCACACTCTTGATGGAAAAAGAGCCGCCCATGGCTCGGTTATAGTAGTAGCCGGACTGAAACGGAACCAGCAGGTCAACGATGTTGTCTCGGATATTCAGAAGATGCTCCGCCAAATCGGGGAAAAGTGCCGCCAGCTCCCGGATCCTTGTGCACTCGAAGGCTTTGTTATACGCCGTTACGCAGGTGTTCATGGGGATATCCGCACACAACCGTTCGGCAAGAGCTCTTCTGGGGTCGGGACCGGATTCTGCCAGAAACTCCTTGTGCTTCAGCTCTCCCCCCTCGCACTCGATATAGTGCAGAGAATACTGAAACGGGATCTGCGCATAAGGCTTGGTGCCGACAAATTTTGGGATCACCGGCTGCATGGTTTCAAAATCCAGAAAATATAGTGGGTAGGAGAGACTGCCGAGAAAAAAACGGATATTCTCTTTTTCTATGTAAGTCCCCTTGTCCTGCAGCGCAAACTCGATCTGCCGGAGCTGCTTGTCGTTTGTGATAGCCGGGCAGCTGAGGAGATCCTCATAGGAAATGATCCCCTGCCGATAGAACTTGATCTTCTTAGAAAATTGCATCCGATAGAGGTCGAAAACAGACGGCTGTGGAAGGTGTCTGCTGCAGTATTTCCAAAAACTGCAGAGATAGGGCTTCTTGCAGCCGGCGAACAGGTCGATTTTCGGCTCATTCGGCGAAAGAAGCAGTCTTTCGGCAACGAGGAGATTTGTCTCAATCTTTTCCGACTCAACAGCCACGGCCTCCGCCACATCCGATACGGTGAAAAGCTTGTGGATGTCCAGTGTGCCATCAAACACATAGTCGCCGTTCAGGCAGACGAGATAGACGCCGCTGACCTTGACCCCGCAGTTTTCCAGCACATATTTTTGGTAGGCAATGTCGGCAATATACACCGGCTTGTCATCAGAGTCCCCGCCGTGCTTGGAGGAGCTTTTCACTTCATAAATCGCCCATCCATCACCGTCTTTGCGCAGAATATCCACCGCACAGTAAAGACCGTTGTATTCGAAGGACGCTTCGCAGATGACAGGCGTTCCCTTCTCCATTTCACGGCGGGTGTTCTCCATCATTTTTTTGAGATCCGGATTTTCGCCGGTGTAGGCGGTAATGTCCACAAAATCCCCATATAGGCTTCTCGCCAGAGCCCCCACTTCGTTGCCGGCCTCCATGCGGGCGAGTACACTGTCATCCAACCGAGAGGTCTCTGGTTTGTATTTTCTCAGCCAGGCAATTTTCGGGCATTGCCACAGACCACAATATTTGGATTTTGACAAATATACCATCGCGTATCCCTCCGGAATATAAACAATATTCAGGTAATATATTTTGATGGTATCACGAAAAGCAGGAATTTTCAAGGATAACTGGAGAACTACAGGAGATCAATGT
>CAMAEX010000244.1:0-2651 GCA_945832065.1 uncultured Clostridia bacterium
TTGCTTATCAAAGCGTCCGCCGAACAAGAGCATATGACCGTTTAGGGCGTACCCGTTATACAGCACGCTCTCTTGGCACCGTTTTTCATCTTTCGGCTCAAAGAAGGCGATCACGCGCATGTTATACTGCCACATGCCTTTAAAAACGCCATCCAGCAGCATCTCCGACATCATGTCCAAGTTCGACACCATATCCGCCAAATTCTCTATAAAAACTAAAATCGGTGTCGTATGCGACCGAACATATTCCGCCGCCCGAGCAAGCTCGTCCTTGTTTTTTTCGTCCAGATCATTTGCTAGGCAGAAGTCTGTCAGGAGCTTTTTCCTGACATTCATGTGCTTCATAATTTCGTCCAGCAACAGGGTGCCCTGTTCTTCATTCGGCGCATACAGGGTCACATCTTTTCTTGCAGCAGCCTCACCGGCTCCTTCTGCTCCCCCGGTAAAGATACTGCTTTCGCAGCGGCAAACAGCCAAAATCTCCATTCGTTCTCTTTGCGCCGCATATAGGAAATTGCTCATGATGGGTACAGTTCCCTGTGGATTTCCCAAATAAACACTCAACGCGCTGAATTGCTTCAGGGGAAGAGCTACAGGATTTTGCTTGAAGTAACCCAGCGGGATCCGACCGGGTTTAAACTGCGCTGCGAACTCCCTGTAATCGGCATCTTGCTTATGAACCGGCAGACGTATAGCCGCCTGCGCCTCACCGCTTTGTTCTCGCAGGCCTTCCAGCTCCGCTTTTAAGTGTTTGTTCCGCTCCGCATCCTCCAGGTTCGGGCAATACATGGCCGCATGAAATTCCAGCGGAGCCTCCTCCCACTTGTAAAGCCCCCGTCCCGGTTGATCCGGTGGGACATAGGAAGCCTTGCAGTTCAGCGCCTCGCCATAATCAAACTTTTCCCGCATATGCAGGCATAATCTGCCTCCCAGCTCCTGCTTAATCCGCACCGATACCTCATTCAGATGGCTGCATGTAATAATATATTTTATGCCATAATTAACGCCATCCCGAATGTATTTCTGCAGCTTGTAGCCGTGCGCCTCGCCGGTTTTGGTAGCGTTTAGTCCCGCAAAGCCGTCGATGACCACCAGGATTAGCGGCAGCTGGTACTCAGCATGCGCCGCCTCAAAGCTGTCTGTTTCCCACTGGGAAAACAGCTTTTTTCGCCTGGCCACGATCCCATTAAGCAGAGTGAAAAAGTCATTCAGCGAGTCCTCATTTTCCTCAATCAGTACCGCACCGCAGTGGGGCATGACGTCAAACACCTTCAGCATCCGGCTGGAATAATCCAATATGTAGAATTGCACCTCGCCGGAAGAATAGTTCTTGCAGAGGGAATACAGGATACTTTGTACCATGGTCGTCTTACCGCTGCCACCCTCTCCGACAATCATCAGATTCTGACAGTGTTCAAAATCAAAAAACAGAGGAAACTGCTTCTGCCGGGACGGGTCATCCAGCCTTCCCAAATAAGCTTGCACCGGAGTTTTAGGCATCTGACCCTGCTCAGAAACATCCAGCCGGTTTGGCAGCGGATCCTTCCATAAGGACCGCACGGGGATCTTCTCCTCCTGCGCCAATTGGCAGAGCTGCTGTACTACAGCGGTGACCTGCTTTTTTCCGGAATCGCTGCGCTTCGCCTCCGGCGCTATACGGAGCACCGTCTGCCCAAGGTTATCCAGCACAGCAATGGAGTTGTCTACTCTCTCCTCCACTGTGTCCTGCGGCTCATATTGTGCGCCGCACCAGGCGGATTGTGCCAAGGCAAAGTACTCATTATATCCAACCTGCAGATAAAACCGCCCCACATCCTTCAACTCCGCAGCCTCCGGGCGAAGCAGCATATCCATACTGTCGGATTTATCCTGCACCTTCAGGCACACCTTGAACTTCGCATTGCTTCGAATCTGGTCGTTTACCACACCGCTGGGCTTCTGAGTCGCAAGGATTAAGTGAATTCCCAAGCTGCGGCCAATGCGTGCGGCACTGATCAGCTGCTCCATAAAATCCGGTTGCTGCTGTTTCAGCTCCGCAAATTCATCGGAAATGATGAACAAATGCGGCATTGGTTCGGCTACCTTTCCGGCACGAAACAGCTTTTGATACGCATATATATCAATGGTTTCGCCGCCAAGCCGGTTTTTCGTCTCGTTAAATACCCGCTGCCGCCGGATTAGCTCACTCTGGATCGACATCAACGACCTCTGAATCGCACTGCCATCCAAATTCGTGATTGTGCCAATCAAATGCGGCAGGCGAATCCCAGCTTCCGCATCTTCAAAGGCGCCAACCAATCCTCCGCCCTTATAGTCAATCAGGATACTCAGGCAGAATCTCAAAAGCCTACACCACTCCAAAAAACAAGAAAACCCCTTCGCTGAAGTTTGTTCTTTTATTATTGAATATGTCAATTGACGCAATTCCGCCACAACATTGGCACGGTTTTGCGATTTCGGCGTAAATCCAAGTGTGCTATACTGTGTATGCTCAAAACTATGCCAAGGCGATACGAGTAACACCATCCTACGGGGTGGTGTTATTTTGTTTCCGGGTATTTGGGCAGTCCAAGAGGGGCGACTTTTAGAGGATAATGTACAATAACTTGCGCAAATTGAAAAAAGCATAAAAGAAGACATAGCTTGCAGGC
>CAMAEX010000245.1:0-2643 GCA_945832065.1 uncultured Clostridia bacterium
AGCACCAGGGACTTCATCGATATGCCCTTTAAAGGATTTTTAGGCCCTTCTTCGAGACCGGCACGCTTTGACTAGGATACAGCGCCACCGACAACATCATATCACATTTTCCCCGAATATACAAGTGGGAAAGCTTACACCATTTCATAATTTTCCAATTTGTTCATAATTTAAGTCGGCACTTTGTGTATTTTTACCTAAGCCTTTGAAATAATTTAAAAAGAAAAGCAATTTTTCAATTCAAGTGTATGCAACTGTATTCGCTTATGCCTGTGTCTCCCGTCGGTTTTCGATCCGAAAAGCAAGCGGGAGACGCTCCGTCTGAAGCGTCTCCCACTTATTTCAAAGCATTCACTATGCAAGTTTTTCCCGCATGGCGCGCAGGGCGTTGAGGATCGCGAGGATCGCGACACCGACATCGGCAAAGATCGCCAGCCACATCGGCGCGTAGCCGAGTGCGCCGAGGAGCATACAGACCGCCTTGACCAGCAGCGCAAAGACAATATTCTGCTTGGCGATGCGACAGGTGCGCTTCGCGACCCGTAGCAGACGCGGCAGCTTTGAAAAATCGTCGTTCAGAAGGACGATATCCGCCGCCTCCACCGCCGCGTCTGAGCCGACACCGCCCATCGCAATGCCGACATCCGCTGCCGTCAAAACCGGCGCGTCGTTCACGCCGTCTCCGACAAATGCGACCTTCTCGCCCTTTTGCCGCGCTTGCAGCAGCTTCGCCAGCTCCGCTACCTTATCCTGCGGCAGGAGCTGTGCGCGGTACTCCGTGACGCCGCACTGCTTGGCGTAATGTTCCGCAGCGCGTACATTGTCACCCGTCAGCATGATCGTCCGCGCAACGCCCTGATTGTGCAGCGCCGTCAGCGTCTGCGCCGCGTTCTCACGGAGGCTGTCGGCAACAACGATCGCGCCGAGATAGACTCCGCCATATGCCACATGCAGCACTGTGCCGACGCGATTCAGCTCCGACGGCACAATGGCGAGGGATTCCATCAGCGCACGATTGCCGACGGCTGCTTTTTTCCCGTCCACTGTCGCAGTAATACCGCGACCTGCAAGCTCCTGAATATTCTCCGCCGTACCGGTTGGATTCGGACAGACATCACGCACCGCCTGCGCCACGGGATGGTTAGAATACTGCTCACACAGCGCAGCAATGCGCAAAAGCTCCGTCTCCGTGCCGCGCGCGCAGTCGATATTGCGGACGGAGAATGCTCCCTGCGTCAGCGTTCCGGTCTTGTCGAAAACCATAACCTTCGTCTGCGCAAGCTGCTCCAGCGCAACGCCGCCTTTGACCACAACGCCTAACTTTGCCGCCGCGCCCATGCCGGAGAAAAAGCTCAGCGGCACGGAGATGACCAGCGCACAAGGACAGGAGATGACAAGGAAGGTCAGCGCGCGCGTCAGCCACTCGGTAAAGGGCTGCCCGAAGAACAACGGCGGGATCGCCGCAAGCAGCACCGCCGCACCGATGACGGAGGGGGTATAGTACCGCGCGAATTTCGTAATCATCCGCTCTGCGCTCGCTTTCTGCTCTGCGGCAGACTCCACAAGCGACAGGATCCGCGCCACGGTAGACTGGGCATAGGCGCTCTCGGCACGAATTTTCAGCACACCACTCAGATTCACGCTGCCGGAAACGACCTTGCTGCCCACGCCGACATCGACGGGCATTGCCTCACCGGTGACCTTCGCGGTATCGAGCGAGCTTTCCCCCTCAACGACGATGCCGTCCACAGCGATCCGCTCACCCGCTCGAACGAGGAGAACATCCTCGATCTGCACCTCCTCCGGCTCCGTCACGACCTCCTCACCGTCCCGCAGGACGGTAGCAAAGTCCAGACGGATATCCATCAGCGCCGAAATGGAGCGGCGGGAGCGCTCGACGGCAAGCTGCTCAAACAGCTCACCGACCTGAAACAGCACCATGACGGCTGCCGCCTCGCCCCAATCCTGCATGGCAAGGGCGCAAACCGTCGCAAGCGTCATCAGGAACTTTTCGTCAAAAATCTGTCCCCGCAGAATGTTCCGCAGCGCAGACCAGACGATATCATAGCCTACTGTCAGCCATGCCGCAAGCATAAAGCCCGCCTTCCACCAACCGTCCAAAAACACACCGACGGCAAACAAAACTGCCGCAAGGACAATGCGGGCAAGGAGCAGCTTCTGTCTGCGCTTCATCCTATGACCTCGCAGTCCGGCTCCACGCGGCGAATGAGCTTTTGGATCTGTGCCAACGCCTCCGCTTCGTCCACGCCCTCTGCATAAGTAACGGTCATCTTCTGCGTGAAAAAGCTGACCGTCGCCGCCTCGACCTGCGGCAGCTTGTTGATGGCACTTTCCATTTTTGCCGCGCAGTTTGCGCAGTCTAAGTCTCTCAGTTTATAAGTCTTTTTCATAATATCACTCCTCAATATGTTCCTTTGCCATGCCGATGATGGTCTTGACATGATCGTCGGCAAGCATATAATACGCCATTCTTCCCTCGCGGCGGCAGCGCACAAGCTTGGCCTGCTTCAAAAGCCGTAACTGATGCGACACGGCAGAAATGCTCATGCCCAGTTCTTCACAGATATCCGACACGCGCAGCTCCTCGTCAAACATCGCATAGAGAATGCGGATGCGCGTGGA
>CAMAEX010000246.1:0-2615 GCA_945832065.1 uncultured Clostridia bacterium
GGAAGCGGGCACGCCAGCAGAAGTTTTTCAAATCACCTTTTCACCCAATTTCGGAATGAAAAACCGTGCGTGGGAAATACTGTCCTTATCAAAGAAGACGGAGGACTCTCATGCAGGGAAAGGTCGAGATCTGCGGTGTGAATACCGCACGGCTGAAAACGCTGAAAAATGACGAAATGGTGCGGCTTTTGAAGCTGACGCGCAAGGGTGACGAAAACGCGCGGCAGCAGCTCATTGAGGGTAATCTGAGGCTGGTGCTTTCGGTCATTCAGAAGTTTCTCGGGCGGGGTGAAAATCCGGACGATCTGTTTCAGGTCGGCTGCGTCGGGCTCTTGAAAGCGATCGCCAATTTCAACACCGATCTGAATGTGCGCTTCAGCACCTACGGCGTGCCGATGATCGAGGGGGAGGTCAAGCGCTATCTGCGGGACTACAGTGCCATCCGCGTCTCGCGAAGCGTGCGCGATACGGCTTACCGCGTCTTACAGTGCAAAGAGGCGATGATGACGGAAAGCTCCCGCGAGCCGACATTAGAGGAGATCGCCAAAAAATTAGAGCTGCCGTTGGAAACCGTCACAGGCGCGATGGACGCGATCTCCGCGCCGGTCTCCCTTTACGAGCCTGTCTATTCCGACGGCGGTGACCCGCTGACTGTGATGGATCAGGTGCGCGACACCAAAAACACCGACGAGCGCTGGATCGAGCGCATTGCCCTGCGGGAGGCGATCTCGAATCTCGGTGAGCGGGAAAAACGCATTTTGGCGCTGCGCTTTTTTGACGGCAAGACCCAAATGGAGGTTGCAAGCGAGGTCGGCATCTCGCAGGCGCAGGTCTCGCGCTTGGAAAAAAACGCGATCGCGACGCTGCGCAAGGCGATCTGCGTCTCTTAGCCCTCTCTGCGGATGTAAGAAAACCGCTCGATACGGGTAACGCCCATCTTCCGAAGCAGTCGTTCGCTCTCGTCGCAGTCCGCAGTCGTATTAAATTCAGGGATCAGCGGCACGCGTACCAGCAGGCGTTCCGCGCCAACCTTGTCCAACAGGTATGCCAGATTCTCCCGCACAAGATTTGCGTCCCCTCCGGTATAGCTGCGGTATATTTCGGGATTCATATCCTTAATGTCGATGATAAAGCCATTCACTGTCTCCGCAGCCGTTTCTACAAGCGCACGCGAAACATGCAGCGACGTCTCGGCATAGATGCGCCAGCCATCGCCGCAGAGCTCCCGAAATGCTCGGAAAAACGGCGCGTGCAGCAGGCTCTCTCCGCCGCCGAAGGTCACGCCGCCCCCCGTCGCGCGGAAATAGAGGTCATCGATCCTCACCCGTTCAAACAGCTCCCGTGCCGAAACAGGGGTGGGAGGCTGTTGCAATACGGCGGCATTGATGCACCACTTGCACGCAAGCGGGCAGCCCGCGCCCGCGATCAGGCTCGTCACGCCCTCGCCGTCCGTCTCCATGCGCAGACGGACAATGCGCAAAAGCGGAAACAGCGGCTCAGCCATCCGTTTCCTCCGGAACATAGGCAACATCGCCCTCCAGCTCGATCGGCTCCTCCGTCTCCGTCGGAAGCAACGCGTCGGTACTCGACGGAATTTCCCCATCCGGCTCCGTCGCTTCCTCCGTCATCGGCACGATTCCCACTGTTTGGAAATCCATTGTCGTCTGCTGCGTATTCTCCGTCACCAATGCGGTGCCGTCCGGCGTCTGCGGCGCAGGGCAGCCCGTCAGAGACGCAAGTAGTCCCGCCGCGAGCGCCGCCACGGTAACGCGCTTCCCCAACGTCTGCCTGTGGGCAAGCTGCTGCTCCAAATAGCGCAGCTCCTGCTCACACTTCGGGCAGGTGCCGCTGCACTCGCCCTGATAGCTGCACTCCTGCGTCACAAGCGGAATGTCATTCTCATCCGCGATTCTCTGCCGGATCTGCTTCAAGATCTTACATTTATTCTTTCCTCTCATTGCATTTTCTCCTTCCGCTTCGCTTATTTATAATAAGTATATCGTCTTTATGACGCTAACGCAAGGAAAAAGTTCCCGCTATACTCCTCCATAGTACGCGGTTAAGCCTTAAACTTTATAAATAGCTTCATCGTCGAATCGTAGGGCACGCACCCGCAAGGGGTATGCCGCATCCGTAACGCTCCTTCGTCGCGAACGGCTGCGCTAACGACCTCGGCGTGCCGTCCGCGAAGCGGCAGACGGTACGGTGGAACAGATTTGTACGCAGTATGTCATTGCGAGGGCGCTTGCGCCCGTGGCAATCTCCGGTTGTAGATTTGTACACACTCGGTAGTTCCTGCACGAGATTGCCACGTCGCTGCGCTCCTCGCAATGACATAGGAAAGGAGTTTGTACGCACTCGGCAGTTCCTGCACCGGCGGGGGGGGACGCTTGCGAGCGCCGCCTGTGGCGGAGAAAGCGAGCAAGAAGGAGTGGCAGAATCAAGGCGATTGGCAAGCGGGCTTCGCCCGCGCAGACAGAGCCGCTGATTCAACAGAACATGTCCCCGCCCTACAAGGGCTGTTTCGTTTATCGTGGTGCGTTTTTCGCGTGTGGATTGCGAGAAGCGCAGCGACATGGTAGCGCAGCCGTTCGCGAGGAACGAGCGTTACGGAT
>CAMAEX010000247.1:0-2590 GCA_945832065.1 uncultured Clostridia bacterium
CACGGTATCGCAATTAAAATGCGCGTTGCACATTTTAATTGGTGATTGGTATAAGATAGGCAGATTGACACGAGTTTAAAAATCTGTTATAATGTGGAACGAAATCATTGTGAATTGAGGAGGTTACCATGACCAATTCCTATATTGTTATGACCGATTCATCCGCTGACCTGACCGCTGAGCTGGTGGAAAAATTAGGGCTGGATGTTATTCCGCTCAGTGTAAATGTTGGCGAAAAGAGCTTTATGAACTATCCCGACGAACGCGAGATCGGGTCGCACGAATTTTATGAGATGCTGCGCGGCGGCGCAAACGCAAAGACCTCTGCCGTGAATGTCGATACCTTTTTAAACGCGATGTCCGTCCATCTTAACGCCGGGAAGGATATCTTATATCTTGGTTTCTCCTCCGGACTCAGCAGCACCTACAGTGCCTCTGAGATTGCCGCGCAGGAGCTGCGGGAGTCCTATCCCGATCGAAAGATCCTTACGGTAGACACGCTTTGCGCCTCACTGGGTCAGGGACTTTTGATTTATCTGACCATGCAGAAGGTGCTTGCGGGGGCTACCATTGAGGAAGCCGCAGCCTTTGCGGAGGAAAACCGTCTGCATCTGTGCCACTGGTTTACGGTGGACGATCTGTTTTTCCTCAAGCGCGGCGGCCGCGTCTCGGCGGCAACCGCTTTGGTCGGCAGCGCGCTTGGGATCAAGCCGGTGCTGCATGTAGATAACGAGGGGCATTTGATCAATGTCTCAAAAGCGCGCGGACGCAAAAACTCCATTCTCGCGCTCGTTGACCGCATGGAGCGCTCCGCAATAGACCCCGCAAAACAGACCGTCTTCATCAGCCATGGTGACTGCCGCGACGATGCGGAATTCCTGGCGGATGAGGTGCGCAAGCGCTTCGGCATTACCGACATCACGATCAATTTTGTCGGTCCCGTCATCGGTGCGCACTCCGGTCCCGGCACTTTGGCGCTCTTTTTCCTCGGAACCGAACGCTAATTGTCGTAAATGCACAGCATTTTGCATCTTTAAATGCGAAATTTGTATATTCCACCAGTTGACTTTTATGGTTTAAAGCATTATAGTTAATAAAAAATTTACAATCGTTTTGCAAGGAGGCGCGGTCATGAAGACAACTCGAAACACAGATTCCGGAATGTCCAATTGCAGTGCCGCGTCTGCCGCAGGCACTTGCTTTGCCGTGTCTTTCCGCAACCTTTTGATGGATACCGTACTGTCGGTATCCATCATTTTGCTTATTGGCTTGCTTCCGCTTATTGTATCAAGTTGAATTTCGTCGAAGTCACACGAAGCTTGTAGCCGTGCAATACGGATACCATTCCGGCCTCGTCCTTCGACGAAGCCGGTTTTGTATATTTGCTCAATTTTGAAAGGAGAAAAGGAAAATGAAAAAAACACTTTCTATCATTTTGGCGCTCGTCATGGTCGTCGCTCTGTTCGCTGGCTGCGCATCCGACGAGAAGACCTCCGGCGGCAATACGCTGAAGCTCGGCTTTATCGGCCCGCTGACCGGCGGCGCGGCAGTTTACGGCAACGCTGCAAAGCGCGGCGCTGAGATCGCCGTCAAAGAGATCAACGCCAAGGGCGGCATCCAACTCGAGTTCAACCCGCAGGATGATGAGAACGACGCTGAGAAGTCCGTCAACGCATACAACAACCTGATGGACTGGGGCATGCAGGTTCTTGTCGGCACCGTCACTACCACCCCCTGCGTCGCCGTCTCCGCTGAGACATATGCCGACCGCGTCTTCGCGCTGACACCGTCCGCTTCCTCCACCGAGGTCACCTCCGGCAAGGACAATGTCTATCAGATCTGCTTTACCGATCCGAACCAGGGCAAGGCATCTGCACAGTACATTTCCGAGCACATGGCAGACGCGAAGATCTCCGTCATTTATGACAACAGCAGCGTCTATTCCAGCGGCATTTATCAGACCTTTGACGCAGAAGCAAAGACGCTCGGTCTGAACATCGTCTCCGTCAGCACCTGCACCGAAGATACCTCCGACTTCTCCGTACAGGTCTCCGACGCGAAGAACGCCGGCGCTGATCTTGTGTTCCTTCCCATCTACTATACTCCCGCATCCCTGATTCTCAACTACGCCAACTCCATCGGCTACGCCCCGACCTTCTTCGGCGTGGACGGCATGGACGGCATCTTGACGCTGGAAGGCTTCAACACCGAGCTTGCGGAAGGCGTTATGCTCCTGACTCCGTTTGCGGCTGACGCAACCGATGATGCAACGCAGTCCTTCGTTAAGAGCTATCAGGATGCCTACGGCGAAACCCCGAACCAGTTTGCTGCCGATGCTTATGACTGCGTTTACGCGATCTATCAGGCATTCACCGCGACCGGTCTCGGCACGGATGCCTCCGCAGCCGATATCTGCGACGCAATGTGCAAGCAGTTCAATACCATGAGCTTCAGCGGTCTGACCGGTCAGAACATGACCTGGAAGGACGGTCAGGTCGATAAGGCGCCCGCCGCTGTCATTATCAAAGGCGGCGTGTATGTAAGCGCAGGCTGATTCCTCAGAATCCATCACCCCTCGCGGAATGCTCCG
>CAMAEX010000248.1:0-2580 GCA_945832065.1 uncultured Clostridia bacterium
TGTTTTGTTTTCTCACAAAGAGCGACAAACCATATATATTAAGTTCTGCATTTAGATGCTGTATTTCTTTATCGCAAGTTTTTTTCATGTCTTCGACTTTCATTGGTTATCCTCCTAGCAATATTTGATCGTGGAATACAGTTATAATCTATTTTTTCTAGTGATGGTTGCTTTTGCTCCGAGCCTTTGGCTAAGTTGTGTTCGAAACTACACGCAAAACGATTTATTATTCAGTCTTCCTCGATAACCTCCATCAGTTCTCCTATATCACAATGGAATACCTTGCATAGGTTCATCATCACTTCCATGGTAACTGGACGATCATTATTCAGCTTAGTCATTGCATATGAACTAATTTCAGCTGCTTGGGCAAGTTCGCTTTTCTTCATATGATTGTCTTTCATTTTGCGCCAAAGTTTGTCATAGCGAATTCTCATTCTAAACCTCCAAACCTCAGTAATTAGTCTTGCTTTCACGGTTATTAAAAGGGTTTTTGTTATTATACCACACAAAATCGCAATTTTCAAGATTTGAAGACGAATTCCGTCGAAAAAAACATCAAGGTGCAAGATAAACGCTGCACCTTGAGTTCCAAAATGAAAAAACACGGCACCAAGCCTCTTATGAAGCTTGGTGCCGTGTTCTTTTTAGTAAGCTGGTACTCCATACCCGAGTATCTCATAGTATCCCACAGGATAGTGGTTTTCACGACAGGCATCGCCCGAGTTGCCTTCAACGGTGTAAACAACGCCGTTCTCGACTCTTTCGACGATACCGACATGATCGGACTGACCGTCCTGCGGGCCAGAGCTGCCCTTATTATCCCAGTCGAAGAAGATGATCATGCCGGGCGAGGGCTCCATAGAGTTATCTGCCCACTGCCCACGCTCCCGGAACCACTGGACGCCGTTGACACATCCGGCGAACTTGGGAATGACACCGGTGTCGATATAGCCGCATTCGTTCGCACACCAGCTGACGAAGCAGGCGCACCACTCCACACGGCTGCCGAAGCCGTACCATGACCAATAGGGCTCTCCGCCCACATTGCCCACCTGAGAAAGCGCCACGGCAACGATTTGGTCATCCACTCCGTAGATTCCGTAAAGCACCGCTGCCCACATGCTGCTGTCCTGTGCAAGCAGTTCTGCAAGCTGCTGCTTTTGATCCTCATTGAAGCCGTACTGCGCAGCCATCTCATCCGCTGTCTTGTGGCCGACAGTAATATAGAGCGTCGTAATCGTCTCCTGCACTTCTTCCTCAAGGATATTGCCGTTGCCGTCATCCGTCTCTACAATAACCGTCTCGGTCTTCGTTTCCGTCCGGTGGGTGATCTCGTTCATCTCCCAAAACAGGTCTTTCAGAAGCTGTTCTTTTTCCGGAGTGATCGTTGCCACCTCCTGGGGATCATCCGGATCAGAGGTCGTCTTGACGGCATAGATCGACAGCACCTCCGGCCACACGGCACGGGAACCGGACATTTCAAGCGCATCGTATGCAACGGAATCCTTGATGGCATCCAGCTCGTTCTGGTAATCCATGTTGATTTCCTGAATGACCTGCCGCATCGTCTTTTCTGAGCCGGTATCCTCGCTTGAAAAGAAAATACCAAAGCAGGAGCAGGCGATCAAGGCAACAAGACAGATAACCACGACGACCACGACCGCAACCCAGCCACCGGCAGCGATAGCCGCAACCAGTGCTTTCATCGCCGCTGCTATGGCCTTGATTGCCGCCGCAACAGCTTTCGCCGCCGCAACAGCCGCTTTGTAGGCGGCTATGGCAGTCTGGCGGGCAATCTCCGCCGCTTTCTGTGCGGCCTTTGCAGCCGCAGCCGCTGCTTTTTGCGTTGCCTTCGCTGTTGCCTCTGCGGTTTTGATAGCAGCCTTGGAGGTTTTCTCCGCAGTCTTTACGGCCCTCTCTGTTGACTTTACCGTTCCCTTTGCACCGGCTTTTACGGTCTGTTTCCCGGCAGAGCGAGCAGACTGCTTGATGGTGCGTTCGGTACGCTCCGCAGATTTGATGGTCTGGTTTCGTCTGCTCCGGATGCTTGTCCGTGTGGCCTCCGTATTTTGCCGCGCTGCCTGCCGTGCAGCCTCCTCTCGCGGCGTTCTGCTTGGCGCGCCCCTACGCAGCTCCTCCTCATAGCGGCGAACCCGTTCTTCATTTTTGTGGATGCGCTTTTCATTGCGGTGCTCCCGGTGCGCCTCCTTGCCTTTTTCAATGGCTTTTTTCGTTTGGCCGGAAACCTCGTGCCAAACCTGATCGGTCACATCCTCAGCGGCATAGCGGATTTTGTCCTCCGCGTATTCGGAGGGGGAAATCTGCCCGTCGTCCATCAGGTTTTCTGCCTGATCCTTGGAGCGGACGAGCGCCGTCTTCATGCGCTCGGAGACAACAGCCGCTTTATCAAGAATCTTGATATCCTTAACGCTCTCTCTTGTTTTTATCCTGCCCAAAGCCATCGCCTCCCTTCAGAGCAGACAAGTCACACCTTCTTCGCTACGACAACGAAGCGACCGTTGGGATAGGTATATTCGCAGGTGGAAAGGGTCAAAAGCTGATCTCCGTATTCGGCAG
>CAMAEX010000249.1:0-2572 GCA_945832065.1 uncultured Clostridia bacterium
CGGAGAAAAAATTCGCCTCGCTGGAGGAGCTGAAAACGGAGGTTCACCGCAACGCCCAACAAACCAGAAAGATTTTGGGAGAGCAGTGAATCGGGCATAGTGAACGGGGAATAGTGAATAGTGAAGAGTGAATAGTGAAGAGTGAATAGTGTCGGAGCGCTCCGCGCGGATTTAAAAAGCGGGCGGATGCTATCCACCCCTACGAGAGAACTCACAGTTTACGCCGTAGGGGCGGCTATCATGCCGACCGGTGCAGGAACTACCGACTGCGTACAAACTCCCTTTCCCTGTCATTGCGAGACCCCAACGGGGTCGTGGCAATCTCGTGTAGGAAGTACTAAGTGCGTACAAACCTACAGTCTGAGATTGCCACAACCGGTGTGCGCACCGGTTTCGCAATGACAAAGAGGGTAGCTGATCCTCGTTTTTTCGATCCGTGCGAAGCACACCACAGTCATTCACCATTCACCCTTAGTCCTTAGTCAAAAGGGCTTCCCACAGGCGCGTCAGGAATGCCGTATGCTGCAGCTTCTCACAGACAGCTTACCGATATTCATTATTCACTGTTCACCATTCACTATTCACTAAAAAAATCAACCCTGTCCCCGCCCTACATAAGATCACCCTATTTGGCAGGGTGATTCTTTTTTATGGAAACGGTTGCGTTCCGTGGGGGAACGGGGTATAATGCTTTTGGACTTTTGAATCACACAGGAGGGATATGCCATGCGGAAGGTCGGATTTGACAACGAACGGTATTTGAAATTGCAGAGTGAGCGCATTCGGGAACGGGTGGAGCGGTTCGGCGGCAAGCTCTATCTCGAATTCGGCGGCAAGCTCTTTGATGACTACCACGCCTCCCGCGTTTTGCCCGGGTTCGAGCCGGACAGCAAGATGCGGATGCTCCTGGAACTGAAGGAGCAGGCGGAGCTGATCATTGTCATTTCCGCCGACGACATTGAGAAAAACAAGCGGCGCGGCGACCTCGGCATCACCTACGATCTGGATGTGATGCGCCTGATCGATGCCTTTCGGGAGTATGGGCTGTATGTCGGCGGCGTGGTGCTGACCCGCTATCGGGAGCAGCCTGCGGCAGAGGCATTCCGAAATAAGCTGGAAGCCCTCGGCGTGCGGGTTTATCGCCACTATCCCATTGCGGACTATCCTGCCGACGTAGCGCGGATCGTCTCGGAGGAGGGCTTCGGCAAAAACGAGTATATTGAGACAACGCGCCCCATCGTTGTTGTCACTGCGCCCGGTCCCGGTTCGGGCAAGATGGCGACCTGCCTGAGCCAGCTCTATCAGGAGCATCAGCGGGGCATCCGCGCGGGGTATGCGAAATACGAGACCTTCCCGATCTGGAATCTTCCCCTCAAGCATCCGATCAACCTTGCCTATGAGGCGGCGACGGTGGATCTGGACGATGTGAATATGATCGATCCCTTCCACTTGGACTCTTACGGCGAGACGACGGTCAATTATAACCGAGATGTTGAAATTTTCCCCGTTTTGGAGGCGATCTTCCGCAAAATCTACGGCGAATGTCCCTATCAAAGCCCCACGGATATGGGCGTGAATATGGTGGGCTTTGCCATTGTGGACGACGAGGCCTGCCGCGAGGCGTCCAAGCAGGAGATCCTGCGCCGCTTTTTTGCGACGGCTTGCGCGGTGAAAAAAGGGGACGCGGCGGCGAAGGAGCTGCAAAAAATGGAAATGCTCCTGCGCTCGCTGCATTTGGAGCCGGAGCAGCGCAGGACGGTTCCCGCCGCGCGGGAGGTTGCGGAAAGGACGGGCAATCCCGCCGTCGCCATTGAGCTGACGGATGGCACGGTGATCACGGGCAAGACGACCTCGTTGATGGGGCCTGCCTGCTCGGCGCTCATTAACAGCCTGAAGCATCTGGCGGGTATTGCGCCGCAGGTCGATCTGATCTCCTCCGCCGTTCTCGCGCCGATTCAGAAGCTGAAGGTCGCGCATTTGGGCAACCGCAACCCCCGCCTGCACACGGATGAGATGCTGATCGCCCTCGCCATGAGCGCCGTGACGAATCCGACGGCGGAGCTTGCCATAAACGAGCTGGACAAGCTCAAGGGCGCGCAGGTGCATTCGACGGTGATTTTGTCGCAGGTGGACGAGTCCCTGCTGAAAAAGCTCGGCGCCGATGTGACCTGCTCCCCGGTGTATGAGGGGCAAAGACTGTTCCGGAAATGAGACGCCCGGTGGGGAACAGGGAAGAGTGAAGAGTGAATGTCAAGGGGATGGGGTCGTTGACACACTTTTGTGGCGATGTGGCATCCCTGACGCGCCTATGTAGGAATTACCGACTGTGTACCATCTTACACAATAAGATTGCCACGTCGCTGCGCTCCTCGCAATGACAGATGGGGTAGCCTTTCCGTGTCATTGCGAGGAGCGCAGCGACGCGGCAATCTCAGACTGTAGGGTTATACACGGTCATTGTTTCCTACACGCGGGCACATACTATCGACTCTACTATAGTCATTCACCCTTATTCTAAGGAACCTCTGAACAAATCAACTGCGGCGCTCAGCGGATCTTTTGCCGCAACTTA
>CAMAEX010000250.1:0-2556 GCA_945832065.1 uncultured Clostridia bacterium
CCATCAAGACTTTAAATACAGGAGATAAGGTTCTTGGCACCGTTACCGCAATCGGAACAACCGAAGTTCAAGTAGACCTCGGCACCAAGCACGCCGGTTACATCCCGTATGACGAAGTCAGCGCAGATCCCACCGTGAAGCCCGAAGATGTGTTGAAGGTCGGCGACGAGATCGAAGTTTTTGTCGTCCGCGTCAACGATCAGGAGGGCACCGTTCAGCTCAGCAGAAAGAAGCTGGAAGGCATGAAGGTTTGGGACGATGTCGAGTCGGCTTGTGAGAACAAGACCATTGTCGAAGGCATCATCACCGAGGAAAACAAGGGCGGCGTCGTTGCGAATGTCAAGGGCGTTCGTGTGTTTATCCCGGCTTCCCGCACAGGCATCGCCAAGGGCGGCGACCTGTCTGCACTGAAGGGTCAGACGGTCAAGATGAAGATCACCGAGTTCAACCGCGCCCGCCGCAGAGTTGTCGGCTCTATCAGCGATGTTGCCCGCGAGGAGCGCAAGGCAGCTGCGGAGAAGGTGTGGAGCGAGATCGAAGTCGGCAAAAAGTACACCGGCACGGTCAAGTCCCTGACCAGCTACGGCGCGTTCGTCGATATCGGCGGCGTGGACGGCATGGTGCATATCTCCGAGCTGAGCTGGGGTCGTATTAAGACGCCTGACGAGGTTGTCAAGGTCGGTGACACCATCGAAGTTTTTGTCATTAAGTTTGACCCGGAGAAGAGAAAGATCTCCCTCGGCTATAAGACGCCTGAGATGAATCCGTGGAACCAGTTCTGCGCGAAGTACTCTGTCGGCGATGTTGCCAACGTGAAGATCGTGAAGATCGTTGAGTTTGGCGCTTTCGCTGAGATTCTGCCCGGCGTTGACGGCTTGATTCACATTTCTCAGGTTGCCGACCACCGTGTGGAGAAGGTCTCCGATGTTCTGGCTGAGGGTCAGGAAGTCGAAGCAAAGATCATCGATGTGGATGCCGACCGTAAACGCATCTCCCTGTCCATCCGCGCTTTGACCGAGAAGGCTCCTGAGGAAGCTGCCGAAGCGGACGCGGTTGTTGCGACTGTCGAATAATTTGATTTCTACAATAACCTACACGGCACCAGCCATGTAGGTTATTGTGTTTTGCACAAAACGCTTGAGAGCCGTAACTCTCAAGCGTTTTGTGCTATTGTATTTTCTGTTTCATCAGACCATGCTTGTTGCAGTAGACATAAAGCTCACCGGTGCCGCAGCGCTGAAATCTTGTTTCCGCATTGCCCTCCGGGTAGAGCTTCACGAGCTGCAATCGGTCGGAAGTGACATATGCCGCAAAAGAGATATAATGCGTTTTTGTCATTTCGTGATTCACGGTAAGAAAGTACTCGTCCTCTAATTTTTCCAAGGTGAAGCTGTGCTCTCCGTCCGATTCTTCCGCTTCCAGCGGCGGCAATGTGATCCCGCAGCAGCTGATCACAGCGTCGCCGGTCGTATGAAGGATATTTCCGCAAAGCGGGCAGACATAGAACCTCGAACGCAGCATATTCGCCGATTTGTTTTTGTTGATGACCGTATCGCCGGACATCAGCTCCATCACGGAAACGCCGAGTGCTTTCGCAAGCGATTCCACAAGGGAGATATCCGGCAAGCCCTTTCCAGTCTCCCATTTGGACACCGCTTTACTGCTCACGCAGAGCTTATCGGCTAATGCTGCCTGCGTCATGCCCTTTGCTTCCCGCAGACGCTTGACGGTTGAACATGTGATATATGAATTCATGGTGATCTCTCCTTTCGGGTACATTATATCGCCCGATCCGCTCTTACGCAACCTACGCATCGTTGAACAGGTTAGCGAAGCGGTTCGGAGAGAAGTGTATAGGCAATCCCTTAAACCGATCAGAGGCGCCGCCCGAGGTTTTTCCGCAACGGTTCGCTCTGAAAATCTTGTGTTGCACATGCCTCCAAACTCAAATTGCGTCGAATACTCCGCGAGATTCGTGTGTTATGGCTTGACTCCTGATGATCGAATTCATCAAAAATCTTACACCCCCTTTGCATTGATTCAAACTTGTGCAAATTGTTGACATATGCCAAGAACAAAAGTATAATGAAGTGAACAAGAGAGAATACCCAAACCTGAGAGGGACGGAGATATGTCGAGACCGAAAAAATGCAGAAAAGTATGCAGGCTGCCTGTGGTGCGTGAGTTTTTGCCCGCCGTAGACTTTCCGTGCTTTGTTCAATTGACCGTAGATGAATGTGAATCCATTCGGCTCATAGATAAAGAGGGGTTTTCTCAGGAAGAATGCGCGGGTTATATGCAAGTGGCGCGCACGACCGTTCAAACGATCTATAAAAGCGCAAGAAGCAAGCTCGCGGATGCCTTGGTCGGCGGGATGGGGATCCGCATTGAAGGCGGGGATTATACGCTGTGCAGCGGCGAGGAAGTGCATTGTAATTGCGGCGGAGGCTGCCAGCATCGCAATTCCCTTTGTTCTGAAGCGACGCGCACAAAAAACAGCAATCAGAAATAGGCAGATGTGCGATACAAGCGCATCAAGCACGGTAAGGAGTTTAC
>CAMAEX010000251.1:0-2548 GCA_945832065.1 uncultured Clostridia bacterium
TGATGCTCTCGGCGAACAACCTGCTGCGTCCGCAGGACGGCAAGCCCGTCACCGTGCCGACGCAGGATATGATCCTCGGCACCTACTATCTGACCTATGTCCGCTTGGGCAAGGAGGAGAAGGGCGCTGAGGAGGTCTTCGTGACCGACGCAGGCGACTTTGATCTGCCCGTGAACCAGTTGGTTGACGGCGACTTGGTAGAAAAGGCGATCGACGAGGCGGAGCGCTTCCACAAGAAAGCGCCGCAGTTCGTTGCCAAACATGCCTATTCGAGCGTGGAAGAGGCGATTACCGCTTATTCCTGCGGCGCGATCGGTCTGCATGCTCCCATCCGCGTGCGCTACAGCAAGGAGATCGACGGCGTGATGCAGTACAAGCTCATCAACGCGACCGTGGGCAGACTCATCTTCAATGAACCGATCCCGCAGGATCTCGGCTTTGTAGACCGCAGCAAGCCCGAAAACGCCTTCGAGCTGGAGGTCAGCTTCCTTGTCGGCAAGAAGAAGCTCGGCACGATCATCGACAAGTGTATCCGCAAGCACGGCTTCACCATTGCCACCGAAATGCTCGACCGCGTCAAGGCGCTCGGCTATAAGTACTCCACTAAGGGCGCCATTACCGTTTCCATTGCGGATATGGCGATCCCCGAAAAGAAATATGCCCTCGTTGCCGAAGCAGAAAACGAAGCGGTCAAGATCGACCGCAAGTATAAGCGCGGCTTCATCACCAATGACGAACGCTATCGTCTCGTCGTGCGCCAGTGGGAGCAGACCATCAAGGACGTCACCGGCGCTTTGCAGGAGAACCTCGACCGCTTCAACCCCATCTATATGATGGCGGACTCCGGCGCGCGTGGCAGCATGAACCAGATTCGTCAGCTTGCCGGTATGCGCGGACTGATGGCGGACACCAACGGTCGCACCATCGAAATTCCGATCAAGGCAAACTTCCGTGAAGGTCTTTCCGTTCTGGAATACTTCATCTCCTCGAGAGGCGCGCGTAAGGGCTTGACCGATACCGCGCTGCGTACCGCAGACTCCGGTTATCTGACCCGCCGTCTGGTCGATGTCTCTCAGGAGGTCATTATCCGCGAGCACGACTGCGGCACCAAGCACGGCATCAACCTCGGCGAGGTCGTGGAAAAGGGGCAAGTCATTGAGTCCTTTGCCTCCCGTATCCACGGTCGTTTCCCGGTGGATGATGTGGTCGATCCCGAGACGGGTGAGGTGCTGATCCCGAATGACCGCATGATGACGGAGGACGACGCGAAGATGCTGGAGGCACACGGCGTCCGCAATGTCTACGCCCGCACCGTCCTCGGCTGCCGCGCGAGAAGCGGCGTCTGCGCGAAGTGCTACGGCATGAACCTTGCTACTTCCGAGCTGGTCAATCTCGGTGAAGCGGTCGGCATCATCGCCGCGCAGTCCATCGGTGAGCCGGGCACCCAGCTTACCATGCGTACCTTCCACACCGGTGGTGTCGCGGGCGACGATATCACACAGGGTCTTCCCCGTGTTGAGGAGCTGTTCGAGGCGCGCAAGCCGAAGAAGATGGCAGTCATCTCCGAGATCGACGGTATCGTCGCGGTCGATGACAGCCACCGCAGCGCACTGCGCGACATCACCGTAACCGCAGAGGACGGCGAAGTCAAGCTCTATCAGGTGCCGTATTCCGTCGGCTTAAAGGTCGAGAACGGAAAGCCTGTCCGCAAGGGCGAGCCGATCACCGACGGCGCGCTGAACCCTCACGATGTGCTCCGCATTTCCGGCGTTGAGGCAGTGCAGAACTATCTGACGCAGGGCGTTTTGGCGGTTTACCGTCAGCAGGGCGTTGATATCAACGATAAGCATATCGAGGTCATTATCCGTCAGATGATGCGCAAGGTTCGTGTCGAGGATCCCGGCGATACCGAGCTGCTCAGCGGCACTGTTGTCGATGTCTACGAGTTTGACGATGCCAACGAGAAGATCCGCCAGCGCCTCGCAGCAGGCGAGACCGATCTGCGGGAGGCGACCGACAGCCTGATCCTCATGGGCATCACGAAGGCATCTCTGGCAACGGAGTCCTTCCTCTCCGCCGCCTCCTTCCAGGAGACGACAAAGGTGCTGACCGAAGCCGCCATCAAGGGCAAGGTCGATCACCTTGTCGGCTTGAAGGAGAATGTCATCATTGGCAAGCTGATCCCTGCCGGTTCGGGACTCGACATTTACCGCAGCTACGATGTGGAAAATTGGCCCGAATCCGAGATCACGCAGGACATGATCGACAACGAGCAGAAGTAATACTGATTCTTGATTTAAAAATTTCATCAAGAATCCCGTGCTGCGCCGTCTTGTACAGAATTTGACGCACCTCTGGTGCTATAAAATGCTTTTTTCAAATTCTAGTATAAGCACACGCTTGTGAAAACCGAATAGAAAATCTCCCACAGCTTCATGCAAGCTGTGGGAGATTTTTTACAAGGGGACGAGTACTTTGACACTTTTTGGTACGCACTCGGTAGTTCCTGCACCGGCGCGCCCAGTGGTCGCGCCCTACGGTGGGGTGC
>CAMAEX010000252.1:0-2505 GCA_945832065.1 uncultured Clostridia bacterium
CACGGTATCGCAATTAAAATGCGCGTTGCAC
Source organism: uncultured Clostridia bacterium (assembly GCA_945832065.1). Taxonomy (GTDB): domain Bacteria; phylum Bacillota; class Clostridia; order Oscillospirales; family Oscillospiraceae; genus JAZOXB01. The sequence goes on from CAMAEX010000252.1 coordinate 32, forward strand.
ATTTTAATTGGTGATTGGTATGAGACAGCGGAATCGGATCAGTAGGGGCGGATATAGTGCGCGCGAATGTCACGGGCGGGACGCATCTTGATGCCGGAGACGATGCCCATTGCCATAAACGAGGTCAAGATCGAGCTGCCGCCGTAGCTGATAAAGGGCAGCGCAAGACCGATGACGGGCAGAAGACCCAAGCACATGCCGACATTGATCAAAATCTGGAACAGCAGCATCGAGGCAATGCCGATGCAGATCAGACGATTCATATAATCGGGTGACTTCATGCCGACATAGATGATGCGAATGACAATGGCAAGCAGCAAAAGCAGGAGGATCAGGCACCCGACCATGCCGAGTTGTTCGCCGATGGAGGAAAAGATAGAGTCCGTATGCTGTGCCGGCAAAGCACCGCTGGAGGTCATGCTGCCGTGAAACAGCCCCTGACCGGAAAGCCCACCGTTGCGCAGCGCTTTTAAATTCTGATTTGTCTGCCAAAGCACATCCAGACCGTCCGGGTCGATGGAGGGGTCAAAGAGCACAAGAATACGGTTTTTTTGATCCTGACGCAAAACGGTCTGCCAAAGCGTCGGCGCAGCGACGGCAAATAAGCCCGCTCCGCCGAGGAACCACCAGCCGCTCACACCGCCGACATATGCCATTGCGAAAAAGATGAACACGAAAATCAGCGCGACGCCCGTATCTCTGGAGATCAGAATGATCAGTGCGACAATAAAAAGCATATGTGCCGTGATTTGCGATACGGAGCGCAGAGAGGAAACTCGCGTCTGATTGACACTCATGGTTTTGGCGAGAATGATAATGTATGTGATCTTGCAGACCTCGGCGGGCTGAATATTAAACGGCAGGAAGGGGAAGGAGAGCCAGCTCTTGTTGCCGGAGGTGCCCTCAACGCCCCAAATAAGAAGCATCCCGATAAAGACGATGTTAAAGAGAAAAAGAAGCGTTCTCTGCCCCGCGAGAATATCAATGTCAAAGGCGGTCAGCGCAAGATAGATCAGAATGCCTGCAAGCAGAGCGCCGGTCTGAACGGCAATATAGCGCGAGCTGCCCTGCCACTGCGTTGCTGCATAGATCATCACAATGCCAAAGAGCGAAGCGGCAACGCAAAGGCTCAAAAGAATCATATCGCCTTTCTTAAAAATTTCAATCAGCCTGCTCGTGAATTTTTTCATGCGCACACCTCCTTCCGCGTTATTTTATCATTAAACCGCGAATCTGTAAACAGGAAAAGTTGTTTTTGCAAAAAATGCGGTTATGTGGTAGAATATTTGAAAAGGAAGTGACGTGAATGCAATTTATCACCAAAAGCCCAGAGGAGACAGAGCGTTTAGGGGAACGACTCGGCAAATCGCTGCGCGGCGGCGAGGTCATCGCCTATCTCGGCGACCTCGGCGCGGGAAAAACCGCGTTTACAAGAGGGCTTGCGCGCGGCTTGGGGATTTCCATGCGGGTCACCAGCCCGACCTATACCATCGTCAACGAATATACGGGCGGCAGACTTCCGCTGTTCCATTTTGACATGTACCGCCTCGGCTCGAGCGACGAGCTGTTTGATATCGGCTGGGAGGACTACCTTTTGCGTGGCGGTGTGTGCGCCGTGGAGTGGAGCGAGAATGTCCGCGACGCAATGGAGGACGCCATTACCGTTTCGATTGAAAAGACGGATGATGAAACCAGACGGATCACGATTGAAGGGAGGACAGATCATGCGGATCTTAGCCTTTGAAACCTCCGCGAAAGCGGCGTCAGTCGCGATCTTGGAGGAGGATAAGCTTCTCGGAGAGAGCTATTTAAATTGCGGTCAAACTCACAGCCGCACGCTGATGAAGCTGGCGGAGGATTTGCTTGCCGTCTGCGAACTGACCGCGCAGGACATCACCGCCGTTGCCTGCGCAGCGGGCCCCGGCAGCTTTACGGGAGTGCGCATCGGTACGGCGGCGGCAAAGGGCTTTGCATGGGGGCGCGAGCTTCCCTGTGTCGGCGTTTCAACACTGGAAGCCATGGCGCAGCAGGCGCGGCTGTTTGAGGGCATTGTGTGCTGCGCGATGGATGCCAGACGGGAGCAGGTCTATAACGCGCTGTTCTCCTGCGAGGGCGGAAGCCTGACGCGGCTGACAGAGGATCGGGCGATTTCGCTCGAGGAATTGGCGCAGGCGCTGAAAAATGAAAAAAAGCCGAAAATAATGGTTGGCGACGGGGCACACTTGTGCTATAATACCATCGGCAAGGATTTATCCGGCTGCATTCTTGCGCCGGAGCATATCGTGATGCAGCGTGCCTCTGGCGTGGCGCTGGCAGCGCGTCGGCTGCTCCTGTTGGGGGCGGACTTTGACGGCGCGGCGCTGGTTCCGAATTACCTGCGGCTTTCGCAGGCAGAGCGCGAGCGCAACGAGAGGCTGCTAAAGAGCAAAGGAGAAGCATAATGGGAAAAGTACAGGTTTTGGAACATCCTCTGC